>DASYVT010000113.1 GCA_035936835.1 Candidatus Methylomirabilota bacterium
CCCTTGCGCGCGTCGGTGTAGAGCACCGGGAACTCGAGCTGCTCCACCGCCGCGTCCAGGTCGATGAAGAGGTCGTAGACCTCGTCCAGCACCTCGGCGGCGCGGGCGTCCTGGCGGTCGATCTTGTTGATGACCACCACCGGGGTGAGGCCGGCCTCGAGCGCCTTCTTCAGCACGAAGCGGGTCTGGGGCAGGGGGCCTTCGGCCGCGTCCACCAGCAGCAGCACGCCGTCCACCAGGGTCAGCGTCCGCTCCACCTCCCCGCCGAAGTCGGCGTGGCCGGGCGTGTCCACGATGTTGATCTTGACGCCCTGGTAGTGGATGGCCGTGTTCTTGGCCATGATCGTGATGCCCTTCTCCCGCTCCAGGTCGATCGAGTCCATGACCCGCTCGACCACGTGCTCGTTGGCGCGGAAGATACCGGACTGCCAGAGCATGGCGTCCACGAGGGTGGTCTTCCCGTGGTCGACGTGGGCGATGATGGCGACGTTCCTGATATCCTTACGCTCCTGCATGTACTCACTGTAGCACGGATTTTTCGAATGGCGCAGTGCGTTGACCTTGCCCCGGACGCGACGGCTGGGGCATAATGACTTCCCTATCCCCGCATCCAGGAGGAATTCGCACGTGAGAACCCGACTGCTGCTGCTGACCGCCCTCGTCGTCGCGCTCGGCGCGTCCCCGGCCGTGCCCACGGCCGCGTGGGCCCAGGCCCCCAAACCCGCAGAGCCCCAGAAAGGACCCGCGCGCGTGAGCCAGACGGCCGAGATCGCAATGGAGAAGGGCGGCGTCATCAAGATCGAGTTCTTCGCCGATGACGCGCCCAAGACGGTCGAGAACTTCGTCACCCTCGCCAAGAAGGGCTTCTACGACGGGCTGACCTTCCACCGCATCGAGCCCAACTTCG
Organism: Candidatus Methylomirabilota bacterium; assembly: GCA_035936835.1. NCBI lineage: Bacteria > Methylomirabilota (SeqCode) > Candidatus Methylomirabilota bacterium. The sequence goes on from DASYVT010000113.1 coordinate 908, forward strand.
TCGTCCAGGGCGGCGACCCGAAGGGCGACGGCACGGGCGGCCCCGGCTACAAGATCAAGGCCGAGTTCAACAAGAACAAGCACGAGCGCGGCGCCGTCGCCATGGCGCGGAGCAACGACCCCGACTCCGCCGGCAGCCAGTTCTACATCACGCTCGCCCCGGCGAACTTCCTCGACGGCAAGTACACGGTGTTCGGCAAGGTCGTCTCGGGCATGAACATCGTGGACAACATCAAGAAGGGCGACAAGATGAAGTCCGTGAAGATCATCGACGCAGCGCAGTAGCCATGGCCTGGTCGCTCCTGATCAAGCACGGCATGGTGGTGGACGGGAGCGGCGCCCCGGGCGTGGCCGCCGACGTGGCGCTCGAGGGCGACAGGATCGCCGCCGTCGGACCTAATCTCGCCGGCCAGGTCGAGCGGACCATCGACGCCAAGGGGCTGATGGTCGCTCCGGGCTTCATCGACATCCACTCGCATTCCGACCTCGTCTACGACAAGTGTCCGGGCGCCGAATCCAAGGTGCGCCAAGGGGTCACGACCGAGGTCGTCGGCATGTGCGGCTTTTCACCGGGGCCGATCGCGCCGGGCCGCGAAGAGGCGATCCGCGACTGGATCGGCGGCATCGGCAACAAGCCGCCCGTCAGCTGGCACAGCTTCGGCGAGTACCTCGACCACGTGCGCGGCCTCGGCACCTCCGTCAACGTCGTCCAGTTCGTGGGCCACGGCGCGCTGCGCCTGGCGACGGTGGGGGGCGATAACCGGCCGGCGACAGCAGACGAGCAGAAACAGATGGAGCGGCACCTGGCGGAGGCGCTCGACGCCGGCGCCTGGGGCTACTCGACGGGCTTGGTCTACGCGCCGGGTATCTACGGCTCGACGGAGGAGCTGATCGCGCTGGCGAAGAGCATGGCCACGCGCGGCGGGCACTACTTCTCTCACGTCCGCGGCGAGGCGGGCACCCTCGAGAAAGCCTACGAAGAGGCGATCAGGATCGGCGAAGAAGCCGGCGTGCCCGTCCAGATCGCCCACGTCAAGGCCTCGGGGCGGGAGAACTGGGGCAAGATGGAGCGCGCGCTCCGGATGATCTCGGACGCCAGAGCCCGCGGGGTGGACGTGACGGGCGACGTCTATCCGTACCCCGCGGGCAGCACCAAGATGGACAATCTCCTGCCGCCCTGGATGCACGACGGCGGCACGGCGAAGCTTCTCGATCGCCTCGCCGATCCGGCGGCGCGCGAGCGCGCCATCGCCGACTGCCTGATCGGGGGCGAGCGCTGGGGCACCGGCTCCGGCTCCTACGGCTGGGACGAGGTGATGGTCGCGACCTGCTCGAGGCCCGAGCTCGCGGGCAAGAACCTGGCCGAGCTCGCGCGGCTCACCGGGCGGGAACCTGCGCACGCCATGATGGACCTCGTCCTCTCGGAGCGCGCCGGCGTCAGCATGGTCGGCTTCTCCCAGAGCGAGGAGAACGTCGCGATCGCCAGCGCCGATCCCCACACCATGATCGGCTCGGACTCGCTCTCGCTCCACTCGGGGCCGGGGCCGCATCCCGGCAAGCCGCACCCGCGGAGCTACGGGACGTTCCCGCGCGTGCTCGGCGTCTACTGCCGCGAGAAGCGGCTCTTCTCGTGGGAGACGGCGGTGCACAAGATGACCGGCATGCCCGCCGGCAAGCTCGGCCTCAAGAATCGCGGCGTGGTCAAGACCGGCTACGCCGCCGACCTGGCGCTCTTCGACCCCAAGACCGTCCGCGACGAGGCGACCTTTCCCGACCCGCACCGGCACCCCGTGGGCATTCCCTACGTCGTCGTCAACGGGCAGGTTGTGGTGGACGGCCCGCGTTACAACGCCGTCCCCGCCGGGCGCGTCCTGACGCGGTAGCGGGAGTCATGCGCCGGCTGCTCGCCGCCGCCCTGCTGTTGGCGCTTCCCGGCGCGGCATGGGCCCAGTCCTCGACGGTTATCTTGTCCACGACCACGAGCACGCAGGACTCCGGGCTGCTCGACGTGCTGGTGCCCATGTTCGAGAAAAAGACGGGGCTGACCGTCAAGACGATCTCGGTCGGCACGGGGCAGGCCCTGGCGCTGGCGGCGCGCGGCGAGGCCGACGTGACGCTGGCCCATGCTCCCTCCGTCGAGCGGAAGTACGTCGAAGAGGGCAAGCTGCTCAATCGGCGCCTCGTCATGTACAACGACTTCGTCATCATCGGCCCGCCGGAGGACCCGGCGAAGATCAAAGGTTTTCCAAAGGCGCTCGACGCGATGAAGAGGATCGCGGAGAGCCGGTCGCGCTTCGTCTCTCGCGGGGACAAGTCGGGCACGCACACGCTCGAGCTCGGGCTGTGGAAGCAGGCCGGCGTCGAGCCCAACGGCCCCTGGTACATCGAGTCGGGCCAGGGCATGGGGCAGACCCTCGGCATCGCGAATGACCGGCGTGCCTATACGCTAACGGACCGCGCGACGTGGCTCGCCTTCCAGAAGCGCGTGAGCCTGCCGGTCCTCGTCGAGAAGGACAAGCCGCTGCTTAATATCTATTCGGTCATGGAGGTCAACCCGGCGAACGGGCCGCGTGTGAACGGGGCGGGCGGCAGGGCCTTCGCGGAATTCATCCTGGCGTCCGAGACACAGGCCGTGATCAGGACGTTCGGCATGGACAAGTTCGGCCAGCCCCTCTTCGTGCCGATCGCCGGTCGGACCGACGCAGACTTCCCATAGCCAAGGCCGCCCATGGAGCTGATCGGGCAGGGTATTGTCCAGGCGCTGCAGCTCCTGGCGAGCGGCGATGCCGGCGTGTGGCAGATCACGTGGCTGTCGCTTCGCATCTCCGCGACGGCCACGCTGCTTTCGCTCGTGGTCGGCATCCCGCTGGGCACGGCTTTGGCGCTCACGCGCTTTCCGGGGCGCGGCCTCGCCGTGAGTCTGATCAATACCGGCATGGGGCTGCCGCCGGTCGTCGTCGGTCTCTTCGTCACGATCGTCCTCTGGCGGAATGGGCTCCTCGGAATGCTCGAGCTGCTCTACACCCCGACCGCCATGGTCCTGGCCCAGCTCGTGATCGCCGCTCCCATCGTCACGGGGCTCACGCTGGCGGCCATCCAACAGGTGCCCGACAAATTCCGCCTCCAGCTCCTGGCGCTCGGCGCCTCGCGGGCGCAGATGGTGTGGACCTTATTAAAGGAGGCGCGCCTGCCCATGCTGGCAGCCGTCATGGCGGGCTTTGGCGCCGTCATCTCAGAGGTGGGCGCCTCGCTCATGGTCGGCGGCAACATCAAGGGCTCGACGCGGGTGCTGACCACGGCGACCGTGCTCGAGACGAGCAAGGGCAATTTCGACGCGGCCATCGCGCTCTCGCTGATCCTCCTGCTCGTGATGTTCCTGGTGAACTGGGCGTTGACCTGGATCCAGCAGGGCCGCCGCGCCTGAAGGCCTCCGCTATACTGTGGGCCCATGACACGATCCGGTCTCGTTGCCCTCGCTTTTGCACTTGCCGTGGCGCGCGGGGCGGAGGCCCAGCCCGCCACCGTCCCGACTCTCGTCGTGTACGCCGCCGCCGACCTGGACATGGCCTTCCGCGAGATCAAGCCGCTCTTCGAGAAGGCGACGGGCGCGCGCGTGACGCTCGTGATCGGATCGACGGGCAACTTCGCCAAGCAGATCGAGCACGGCGCCCCGGCCGATGTCTTCTTTGCCGCCAACGAGAGCTTTGTCGACGATCTCCGGGCCGCGGGGGCGGTCATTCCCCAGACACGGACGCTTTACGCCCAGGGGCGGATCGTCCTGGCCGTGCCGAAGAAGTCTGTGATCGCGGTGCGTGATCTCGGCGATCTCCTCAAGCCCGAGGTGCGGCGCCTGGCGATCGCCAACCCGGCCCACGCGCCCTACGGCCGCGCCGCCCAGGAGGCGCTCGAGCGCGCGGGCGTGTGGGAGAAGGTCAAGCCGAAGCTCGTGTACGGCGAAAACATCCGCCACACGCTCCAGTTCGTCGAGACGGGCGCCGTCGAGGCCGGCATCGTGGCGCTCTCGATCGCCGATGCGCCGGGGATCACGTACGCGGCGATCGATCCGAAGCTCTACGCGCCGCTCAACCAGGTCGCGGCGGTGGTCAAGCGGAGCCCGCACCCTGACCTGGGCGCGGCCTTCATCCAGTTCGTCAACGGCCCCGAGGGGCGTCCCATCATGAAGCGCTACGGCTTCCTCTTGCCCGGGGAGTTCTAGACCGCATGGATTACTTTCCGCTCTGGCTCTCGCTCAAGGTCTCCGTGACCGCCACCATCCTGACGGTGGCGACGGGGCTGCCGCTGGCGTGGGTGCTCGCGCTCAAGCGCTTCCCCGGCCGCGACCTCGCCGAAGCCGTGGTCGTCCTGCCCCTCGTCCTGCCGCCGACCGTGCTCGGCTACTACCTCCTCGTCCTGATCAGCCGCCAGGGCGTGATCGGGCGCGTCCTCGACGCCGCGGGGATCGAGCTTGCCTTCACGTGGCGGGCGGCCGTGCTGGCGGCATGGGTGGGATCGAGCGCGCTCTTTATCAAGGCCGCACAGGCCGGTTTCGAGTCGGTGGACCGAAGGCTCGAGCAGGCGGCGCTCACCCTCGGACGCTCCCAGTGGAGCGTGTTCTGGTCCATCACCCTTCCGCTCGCCTCGCGCGCCGTCATGGCCGGCACCGTGCTGGCATTCTGCCGGGCGCTAGGCGACTTCGGCATCACGCTGATGGTCGCGGGCAGCATCCCCGGCCTGACGCAGACGACGCCGCTCGCCATCTACGACCTCGTCCAGTCCAACCGCATGGCCGAGGCCAACACGCTCTCCCTGATCGCTGTTGCGACGGTGGTGCTCCTCCTGATGGGGATCGGGCGTCTCGCGCGCCTCCGGTTCTGACGTGGCGCTCCTTCTCGAGGTCAGGAAGGCGCTGCCGGGCTTCACGCTCGACGTCGCCTGGGAAGCCGGCGACGAGGTCGTCACGCTCTTCGGCCCCTCGGGAGCGGGCAAGACGCTCACGCTCCAGTGCTTAGCAGGGCTAGTCCGCCCCGATTCGGGCCGCATCGTCGTCAACGGGACGGTCTTCTTCGACGGCGCGCGGGGCGTGGACGTGCCGACGCAGCGCCGCCGGCTCGGCTACGTCTTCCAGGGCTACGCGCTCTTCCCTCATCTCAACGTGCTGGACAACGTCGCCTACGGCCTCCGCCACCTCGCCGCGCCCGCGCGCCGCGAGCGCACGCGCGAGGTGCTGGACCGGCTCGGGCTGGCGGACCTGGCCTCACGCCGCCCTCGCGAGCTTTCGGGCGGCCAGCAGCAGCGCGTGGCCCTCGGCCGCGCGCTCGCTCCCGACCCGGCGCTCATTCTCCTCGACGAGCCGCTCTCCGCGCTCGACCTGCCGCTGCGCCAGGCGCTGCGCGACGACCTCCGCGCCGTGCTGGCGGAGTGGCGGACCGCGGCCGTCCTCGTGACCCACGACTTCACCGAGGCCTATCGCCTCGGCGACCGCATCGTGGTCTACGAAGCCGGGCGCGTCATCCAGACGGCGCTGCGCGCCGAGCTCCTGTGGCAGCCGGCCTCGGAGCGCGTGGCGGGCATCGTCGGCATCCGCAATGTGCTCCATGGTACTGTCCTCAAGGCGACGCCCGACCGCATCCAGTTCCACTGGCGGGGGCAGCTCCTGGAAGCGGTCAACTCGCCCACGCGCTCCTACCTGCCGGCGCCCGACAGCGCGCTCGCCTTCTTCATCCGGCCGGAGTACGTGCGGCTCATCCGCAAGGACCGCGGCTCGCCAGACTCGGGACACCACATGAACTTGATGCAGGGGCGCGTGGTCGGCGAGGCCGACTTTGGGACGACGTGGACGCTCTACGTCCGGCTCGACGCCCCGGGGGCGCCGGCCCAGGGCGAGTACGACCTCGAGATCGAGGTGCCGCGCCTCGTCTACGAGATTCTCGACATCGCCCGCGACCGCCAGTGGCAGCTTTCCATACACCGCGGCTCCATCCACGTCCTGCCCTCCTCCCCCCTCTCCCCTCTGGGGAGAGGGCCGCAGTTCGAGCTGAGACGTTTGCGGCGAGGCGAGAGCTGGGAGGGTGAGGGGGAGCAATGACCCTCGTCGTCGAGCTCTCGGGCATCCGCGTCGTCCACGACGGCCGCGCCGTCCTCGACGTGCCGGATCTCTCCGTGGCGCGGGGAGAGGTGCTCTCGGTCATCGGGCCCAACGGCGCGGGCAAGTCGAGCCTCCTCCGCGTGATCGGCGCCCTCGAGGCGCCCGCCGCTGGGACAGTGCGCTTCCAGGGCGCACCGGTTGTCGCCGAGTCGGCGCTGGCGGTGAGGCGGCGGATGGCGAGCGTCTTCCAGGAGCCGCTCCTCGCTGACACGACGGTCTTCGACAATGTCGCCATGGGCCTGCGCTTCCGCCGCGCCGCGCGCGGGCAGGTTGAGACGCGGGTTGCCCGCTGGCTCGCGCGTTTTGCCATCGCCCCACTGGCGTCGCGCCCGGCGCGCACGCTCTCGGGCGGGGAGGCCCAGCGCGCGGCGCTCGCTCGGGCGCTCGTCGTCGAGCCCGAGCTGCTCCTGCTGGACGAGCCCTTCTCGGCGCTCGACCAGCCGACGCGCGAAGCCCTCATCGGGGACCTCGGCCGCATCCTCCGCGAGGAGCGCATCACCACGGTCCTCGTGACTCACGACCATGAAGAAGCGATGGTGCTGGCCGACCGGGTGGGGGTGCTGATCGACGGGCGGCTGGTTCAGCTCGATGTCACCTCGCGCGTCTTCCGCGCGCCGGTATCGGAGGAGGTCGCGCGTTTCGTCGGCGTGGAGACGATGATCGAGTGCCGTGTGCTCTCCTCGACGGGCGGAGTTTCGCTCATCGAGGCCGGAGGCCAGAGCATGGAGGTCGCGCAGGCCGCCGTACCCGGCGAGCGCGTGCGCCTCTGTCTCCGGGCCGAGGACGTCACGCTCAAGACAGGCTCACCGCCCCCCGGCGCGGCGCTCCCCCCCAATCGCCTCAAGGGTACGGTCGCGCGGCTCAGCCCAGTCGGGCTCCATGTGCGCGTCTCCGTTGACTGCGGCTTCCCGCTGACGGCACTCGTGACGCAGCGTGCCGTTGAGGAATTGGGCCTGGATGAGGGGGTCAAGGTCACCGTCCAGTTCAAGGCCACGGCACCCCATCTTTTGAGGGGCGGGAAGCCTTGACAGTGAAAAGAGCGCGGGGGTATAAGGAGGCGACACGGCCGCAACATCACCCGACGAGGAGGTCCACATGGCCGATCTGGAATTGCTGATCGCGCGTTTGTCCGCTGAGAACCCCGAGTTCCGCCAGCTCCAGGAAGAGCACGCCCGATACGAGCAGGAGCTGAAGGAGCTCAACAGTCGCGGGTTTCTCACGGCGGACCAGCAGTGGCGGGTCAGCGAGCTCAAGAAGCTCAAGCTGATGGGCAAGGACCAGATGGAGTCGATGGTCCGTCACGCGCGCGACGCCGCGCACGCCTGACGCGGAGCACCCGAGCCGGGAACGCCATGCCGCCGTCACGGGAGGCGCCGGGATTTCGCGGCCTCTCCCACCTGACGCCGTCCGGCGACGCCCGGATGGTGGACGTCTCGCCGAAGAAGGAAACGGCCCGGGAAGCGGTGGCCCGCGTCGTGCTGAAGATGCGCCCCGCTACGCTCAGCGCGATCCGCGCCGGGCAGATGGCCAAGGGTGACGTGCTGGGCGTGGCGCGTACGGCCGGCATCATGGCGGCCAAGCGCACCCCCGATCTGATCCCCCTCTGCCACCCGCTGCGCATCACCGGCTGCGACATCGCCTTCGCCCTCGACCCCAAGCGCTCGACCGTCACCATCGAGGCGCGCGTCCGCACCGTGGACAAGACGGGCGTCGAGATGGAGGCGCTGACCGCCGCGGCCGTCGCTGGGCTCACGGTCTACGACATGGTCAAGGCGGTGGACCGGGGCGTGGTGCTGTCGGGGCTGTGTCTGCTCGAGAAGTCCGGCGGCAAATCCGGTATCTGGCGGCGACGGAAGCCGTGAAGACCGCGCTCGTCCATTCCGAGGAGTGGCGGCGCTTCGACTATGGCTCCGAGCACCCGCTCCGTATGGAGCGCCTGGGCCTGACGTGGCGGCTCATGGAGGCCTACGGCCTCACGTCGGGGCCGAACCTCAAGGTGCTGACGCCCGAGCCCGCCTCCGTCGACGCTATCACCCGCTTCCACAGCCGCGACTACATCGAGATCCTGCGCGCCGTCAGCGCGGGCGACTCGGTGCCTCACGCCGCGCGCTACGGGCTCGGGGCCGGCGACAACCCGATCTTCCCGGGCCTCTGGGAGGCGGCTCAGCTCGTGGCCGGCGGCTCGCTGCTCGCCTCGCGGCTCGTTCTCGACAATGAGGCCGCGCGCGCCTTCCACTTCGCGGGCGGGCTCCACCACGCCATGCCCGAGCGCGCCTCGGGCTTCTGCTACGTCAACGACGCGGTGCTGGCCATCATGGAGCTGCGCCGGCGCGACTGGAAGGTTGCCTACGTGGACATCGACGCGCATCACGGCGACGGCGTCCAGTTCGCCTTCTACGATGACCCGCGCGTGCTGACGATCTCGAGCCACGAGCGCGGTGACCGGCTCTTCCCGGGCACAGGCTTCGTCGAGGAGATGGGCGAGGGCAAGGGGATCGGCTATTCGGTCAACCTGCCGCTCCAGCCCTACACGGACGACGCGGTCTACGAGCCCGCGTTCGAGGCGGTGGTGCCGCCGCTCCTGCGCGCCTTCGAGCCCGACGTGGTCGTGCTCCAGCTCGGCATCGACTCGCACCGGACCGATCCGCTGACCCATCTCGCATGGACGGTGCAGGGCTTCACCAAGATCGTGGCGCGGCTTCTCGAGCTGTCCCCCCGCGTGGTCGCGCTCGGCGGCGGCGGCTACGACCTGCCGAACGTCGCGCGGGCGTGGACCGCGGCGTGGGCCGCGATGAACGGCGCGGAGCTTCCTGCCGAGATTCCGCGCGCCTGCCAGAAGGAGCTGGCCGCCCATGGTCTGAAGAGCATGCGCCTCTGGGACCCGCCGCTCGAGTTGCCCGCCGACACGCGGCAGTGGGCTGAGGAGTACGCCATGCGCCAGGTCAAGGCCATCCGCGAGCACATCTTCCCGATCCACGCGTTGTAGGCTTTTCAGCCTCCGCATGATTCCCAAGCGGATCGATCCTGACATTACGGTCGAGGTGGACGGCCTGGCCTGGACGCGCGTCGAGAGCTTGAGGCGCGCGCGGCCGGACGAGCGCGTCTATGCCGTCACCATCGAAGACGACGGGATTGGCGAGCTCCGCTTCGGCGACGGCCGGCGCGGCCTGCGCCCGCCGGCGAACTCGACGGTGAAGGTGACCTATAGAACGGGCGGCGGCGTGGTTGGTAGCGTGAGCCGGGTGGTCGAGGACGCGCGTGACGAGCCGCGCTTCTGGATGATGGCGAAGGACGGCGCGGGCGCCGTGGGGTGGCAGACCGTGGACCGGACACGAGGGCGGAGTGCGCTGTCCGCGCTCGCCTGCGCCGTCGGCATGGCCCTGGCCATCGCCGCCATGCTCGGGCTGGCCCATCACGACCGCGACGAGCCCTGAACGGCCTCCAGCAGTTTTCTAAAAGACGAAGACCCCTTTCCCCGTCGTCTGAGTGTCGAAGAGCTTGTAGGCCTTCTCGGCCTCGTCCAGCTTGAAGCGGTGGGTCAGGAGCTTCTTGAGCGGCACCTTCTTGTCCACGATGAAGCGCGCGCACTCGGCCTGCCCCATCGCGCTGAAGGTCCACGAGGCGTGGATGGTCAGCTGGCGGCGCAGCAGGTGCTTGCTGATGTCGAAGGTCGCGGTGCCGCCCTCGCCAACAAATGCGACGCGCCCCCAGGTGCCGGCGCTCCTGACGGCGGCGACGCGCGCCTCGGCGACCCCCGTGCAGTCCATCGTTGTCTCGGCGCCTTCGCCGTGGGTCAGGTCGTGGATGGCGGCGACCGGATCGCTTTCCTTCGAGTTGACCACCGCGTCGGCACCGAACTCCTTGGCGAGCTTGAGCCGCTCGACGGAGACGTCCACGGCGATGACGCGCGCGCCCATGGCGTGACCGAGCATTGTTGCAGAGAGGCCTACAGGGCCCTGGCCGAACACTGCGAGCGTGTCGCGTCCCGAAGCGTCGATGCGCTTGAGCGCACCGTAGGCGGTGCCGGTACCGCAGGAGACGGCCGCGCCTTCCTCGAAAGAGAGCTCGTCGGGCAGCGGGACCATGGTGAACGCGGGCGCCTTCATGAAGGGCGCGTGGCCGCCGTGCCCCGTCATGCCGTAGACGGTGATGCCGCCCCGGCAGAGCTGGGACCAGCCGACGCGGCAGTGCTTGCAGCGGCCGCAGCCCTTGTAGTGGTGATTCATCACCCGCGCGCCGACGGGCGCGAAATCGGCCGGCACGCCGGCGCCGACGGCCGCCACCACGCCGCAGGGCTCGTGGCCCGCGATGACGGGCCCGCCGCTGCCCAGCCCCAACGCGGCCGCGGCATTGCCGGCTGCGCGGTAGGGGTGCAGGTCGCTGCCGCACATGCCCGACGCCTTGATGGCGAGGACGACCTCGCCCGGCCCCGGGGTGGGATCGGGGAACTCCTGGATCTCCAGCTTCCGCTCTCCGAGAAAGACGACGCCGCGCATGATCGGTGACCCCTCCTGTGGACCTCCGGTGAGCCGCTAGGAGCTGTAGCGTACCACCGGAAGGCGCCGCCGTCCCTCCGGGGCGCTTGACTATATCTGGCAGATGTGTATCTTATAGATATATGGAGCGCAAGGCCGGCACGACCGAATACGCGGTGCTCGGGATGCTCGGGTGGGGCCCCGCCTCTGGCTACGACCTCAAGAAGCGGTTCGAGGGCAGCGTCGGCCACTTCTGGAGCGAGAGCTACGGGCAGATCTACCCGATCCTCGCGCGCCTGGCGGCCGAGGGACTGGCCGAGCGGCGCCTCGAGCGCCAGAAGGGCAAGCCCGACCGCTACGTGTACTCCATCACCGCCGAGGGACAGGAGCGGCTCGGGGCATGGCTCGGAGAGCCCGCGCGGGAGCAGGGCTTCAGGAGCGAGCTGCTGCTCAAGCTCTTCTTCGGACGGCGCCGTCCGGTTGAGGAGAGCATCCGTCACGTGGAGCGCTTTCGTGAGCGACAGCAGGCGCTCAAGCGGGGCTACGCCGACCGGGAGCGCGAACTGCTGAGAAAGCACCGCGCGCATCCCGAGCTGCCGTACTGGCTGATGACGCTCCGCTTTGGGGCGAGTCGGGCCAACGCGCTCCTTCGTTGGAGCGACGAGACACTCAAGACGCTCGAGCGGCTCCACCGCGCGCCTGTGCGGCGGGCGAAAAGCCGCTGAGGAGGGCTTCCATGGAAACGGCGATACGGCTCACGCTCTGGGTCCACATCCTGGCGGGCGCGGTGGCGCTCGTCGTCGCGCCGATCGCGCTCATGACGGTCAAGGGCGGCCCGACTCACCGGAGGTGGGGCAAGGTCTACTTCTGGGCGATGGGGGTGGTCGCGGCGACGGCCATCGTCGTCGGCCTCTGGCGATCGATCCTGTTCCTGGTGCTGACGGCGGTGTTCAGCTTCTACGCGGCGCTTTCCGGCTACCGCGTGCTCTACCGAAAGCGCCCCGATCTCGGACAGCGCCCGTCCGCGCTCGACTGGGCAGCCGCCGGGATCACGGTCGCGGCGAGCGCGACCCTGGTGATACTCGGCATCGCCAAGCCGACGCCCAGATTCCAGCAGCTCTCCACGGTCGCCATCGTCTTCGGCTTCGTCGGGCTCGCGATCGCCGGCCTCGACGTCCTGCGGTTCATCCGTCCGCCGGCCGAGAAGCGCGCGTGGTGGTACAAGCACATGGCGAACATGATCGGGTCCTACATCGCGGCGGTGACGGCCTTCTCGGTGGTGAACTTCCACAGCCTGCCGACGACGGTGCGCTGGCTCTGGCCGACCGCGATCGGCACGCCCCTCATCGCGATCTGGATCACCTACTACAAGCGCCGCTTCAACGCCCCCAAGCTCCAGCGCGCCGCTGGCACCGCCTAGTCGAGCGCACCGAGATCGTAGACCTGCCGGATCAGTGGAGTGCGCTCGAAGCTCACCAGCAGTTCCGGGTTGCGAAAACCTGCCTTGACGTGGTCGACAACGGCGAGGGCAGCCTGATACGCGGTGCGGGCCAGGTCAGGCCTCTTTGCCTCACTGTGGAGCCGGCCCACGGCCAGATGCGTTTTCCATAGCTGAGTCGGGCTGGCGATGGCCCGAGCGATGTGCAAGGCCTGGCGAAGTGCGGCCTCGCCCTCGTCCCACCGCCGCCGGGCCAGCGCGATCTCGCCTTTGAGCCGCCAGGCCTTCACCAGGTACTTCCGCGAATTCGTGCGAGTGGCCAGCTCGAGGCAGTGGTCGGCCAGTTCGCGCGCCTTCACGAGGTCACCACGGGCCAGCTCGAGCTCCGCCAGGCTCGCGAAAAGGTGCAGCGAGTAGCGCCAGCGCATCCACTCGCTGGTCGCCGGGTTCTTCACCTGGCGATGCACGCCGTCGAGGATCTCGTGGGCGAGCGGTAGGTCGCCCGTGATGAGACAGATGTCGCCCAGGTTGAGCTCGGCGTTGGCGATCGACTCATCGGCGTCCTGAGCGCCTCGATCCCGCCGCCTCCGCCCCCCTTCGCTCCCGCGGCGGTTCAACTCGCGCGCGCGATCCAGATCTCCGCACTCGATGTAGAGCCACCCGAGCGAGTTCAGATAGCGGGGCGTGTAGTTCTCGTCGCCGACCTTCTCGGCGAGCGCGAGTCCCTCCTCGAGCATCGCGAGCGCACCGTCATAGTCGCCCTTGCCCGTGAGGTTGATGGCCCACATGAAGAGTCCTTCGAGCATGGGGAGCAGGACGTTGTGGGCGCGGGCGATCTGGAGGCCATCGGCGTACATCCGCGAGGCCTCGTCGAACGCGGCTTCCCACCCCTTGATCTCGGCCGCGAAAACGAGCGCCCAGGATTCGTTCACGACATCTCCCACCGCCCGGCTGATGCTGATGACCTGTTCGAATTTCTCTCTTGCCTCGCGGATGCGGCCGGTCACGTCGTAGACGAGGCCGGTGCTGAGATGCCCGCCGGCCAGGGCCGACTGGGCCCCCACGGCCTCGGCGACAGCGATGCCCTGCCGAGCGTCCTCCAGAGCCTGGTCGAACTTGTGTCCCAGCCAGGAGGCGAACGACATGGCGACGAGGGCTGCCGCCTCGGCGGGCCCGTCGGCGATCTGCCGGGCGAGCGCCAGGACACGTTCGCCCTCGGTGCGGGCGCGTTCGAAGTCGCTCACGAGAAGATAGAGGTCGGCCTTGGCCTGATGGATCCCGATCCGAGTCGTGCCGGGAACATCGTCGCCGAGGCGAGCGGCCGCCGCTTCGGCCTGCTCGTAGAGAGCGATCGCCCCGCGGGTCGCGAAGGCCTTGGCGGCCTTGTCGGCGGCCTTGAGGAGATACTTGAGCGCCTTCTGCCAGGCTTCGCTCCTCTCGAAGTGGTAGGCGAGGACCTCGTACAGCTCGGTCAGCCGGTCACCATACAGCTCCTCGATGGCCAAGCCGATTTTTTCGTGCAGCTCCTTTCGTCGCTGGATGAGGAGCGAGCCGTACGCCACCTCGTGGGTCAGCGCGTGTTTGAAAGTGTACGAGAGCTCGGGGAGGACGGCCTTCTCGTATATGAACTCGACGGCCTTCAGCTGGCCAAGGACGTTCTCGGTCCGTTCTCCGGCGTCCGAGAGCCGATCCAGGAGGCGACGGCTGAAGTCGCGTCCGATCACGGAGGCCATCTGGAGAGTGCGCTTCGCCGCTTCCGGGAGGCGGTCGACACGTGCCATGAGGACGTCCTGGATGGTGTCGGGCACCACGATCTCGTGGACCGGCCTGGCCAGGACATAGCGGTCTCCGACCGGCCTTATGGCCTCCGCCTCCTGCAGGGACTTCACGACCTCCTCGACGAAGAACGGGTTTCCTTCGGCCTTCCGGACGATCAGCGCCGTCAGCTCCTCGGGCAGGTCCGAGGTGGCGAGCATCGCCTCGGCCATCCGCACGCTCGCTTGGCTCGGCAGCGCGGTGAGGGCGAGGCGGGTGTGGTAGGTCCGCTCCCCGAATGGATGGCTGTACCCCGTGCGGTAGGACAGGACGTGAAGGACACGGCTGGCCGGGATGCTGTCGGCGAAGGACAGGAGGTACTCTTCTGTCGCCTGATCGATCCAGTGAAGGTCCTCATAGACCACGACTTGCGGCCGCGCCTCCGCTGCGCGGGCCGTCAGGCGCCGGAGGGCGTCGAAGATTTCCCCGCGACGCTGCTGAGGATCCATGTCCAGCACGGCCGTATCGCCAGAGCCGACGGTGAGGAGGTGGAGGACGAACGGTAGGATGGGCCGGAGATCCTCGCCCAAAGCGAGGACGCCCCGCTCGATCTTCCCGACCATCGTCGCTTCGGGATCGCCTTCCTCGATCCCGAAGCTCCGCCTCAGCAAGTCGATGAGCGGGGAAAATGCCGTCGACTGGCCGAAGGGCACACAGTGCCCCTCGAGCCAGGTGGCTTCCGCGCCGAGGCCGCGCCGGAACTCGTAGAGAAGCCGGGATTTGCCGATCCCTGGCTCTCCGACGATGAACACGATCTGCCCCCGGCCGCCCCGCGCCTGCTCGAAGCAGTCCATCAGGATACCGAGCTCCCGCTGCCGGCCCACGAAGGGGGTGAGCCCGTGCTCGGCCCCGATCTCGATCCGGGTTCTCGCCGCTCGCGCCGCCGTCACCTCCCACGCGGCCACGGGCTCACTCTTTCCTTTGAGGGTCATCTCGCCGAGCGGCAGGGTGTGGAAATAATCCGCGATGAGGCGGTGGGTCGCCTCGGCGATCAGGACCTGCCCTGGGGCGCCCGCCTGCTGCATCCGCGCGGCGACGTTGGTCGTGTCGCCCATCGCGGTGTAGTCCATCCGGAGATCGCTCCCAATGCTTCCCACGACCACGAGCCCCGTGTTCATGCCCTGCCGGACCCGGAAGGTGATCCCGCGCGGTCGGAGCTCTTCCTGGTAGCGCGCCAGGGCGGCGCCGATGCCAAGCGCGGCATGCACCGCTCGCTGGGCATGATCCTCGTGGGCGATCGGAGCGCCGAAGAGGGCCATGATGCCATCGCCGAGGAATTGGTTGACCGTGCCTTCGTAACGGTGGACTTCGGCTAGGATTAGGTCGAAGGCCCTGGTCATCAGCCGATGCACCTCCTCGGGGTCGAGCCGCTCCGAGAGCGCCGTGAAGCCAGAGACGTCGGCGAAGAGCACGGTGACTTGCTTGCGCTCTCCTTCCAAGGCGCTCCGGGTGGTCAGGATCTTGTCCGCGAGGTGCTTGGGAGTGTAGCTCTCGGGTGAGGCGAATCGCGCCGCGGGAATGGGAGCCGCCGCAGTGACCGGGCGCCCGCATGCGAAACAGAAAGCGGCACCCACGGGCAGCTCGGTGCTGCAGTGGCTGCAGCTCGGCGTGAAGCCCGCACCACACCTCATGCAGAACCGCGCCTGAGATGGGTTGTCCTGCTGGCACTGGGGACACTGCATGGGGGGACCTCCAGCATAATGCCCGGTTGTGGGGTGGAAGGGCTGCCGGGAGACTAGCGCCAGACCCGAGCGGAAGCAAGGTGTCGGGGAGGGCACCCCCCAGCCCCGCCCGACGGAACTACGCCCCCGCGCCCGCCCGCAGCAGCTCGAAGATGCGCGCGGGCGTGAGCGGCACGCGCGTGACGCGGACGCCGCGGTCCCAGAGCGCGTCCTCGACGGCGTTGCCGATGGCGGCGGCGGGGGAGACGACGCCGCTCTCGCCCACGCCCTTAATGCCGAGCTCGTTGATCGGCGAGGGGAAGTCGAGGTGGTGGATCTCGAGCGGCGGCATGACGCCCGCGCGCGGCATCGGGTAGTCCATGAAGGTGCCGGTCAGGAGCTGGCCGGCTTCGTCATAGATCAGCTCCTCGCCGAGCGCCGTGCCTATGCCCTGGGCCAGCCCGCCGTGGATCTGTCCCTCGACGATCATCGGGTTGATGGGCCGGCCGCAGTCGTGCGCCGCGACGTACTTGAGGAGGCGGAGCGCGCCCGTCTCGACGTCCACCTCGAGCGCGACGGCGTGGACGCCGAAGGCCCAGGCGACGGTGCCCGGGTAGTGGAAGGCGCAGGCGTTGAGCCCGGGGCCGCCCGCATCCGCGAGCGCGCGGCTCCGCACCGCGGCCTTCGCCACGGCGGCCAGCGGCAGGCTCTTGCTCGGCACTCCCGCCACCATGATCCGCCCCTGCTCGAGCACGACGTCCTCGGGAGCGCATTCGAAGATGCTCGCGGCGACGATCCTGGCCTTGCGGGCGGTCTCGTGCGCGGCGCGAGAGACGGCGGGGCCGGCCACGGCCGCCACGCGGCTCGCGATCGTGCCCATGCCGTAGCCGACGAGCTGGGTGTCGCCGCCGCGAATCACCACCTGCTCGATCGGCACCGAGAGGACATCGGCGCAGATCTGGGCCAGTGTTGTCTCGTGGGCCTGGCCCTGGGACGACACGCCGATGTCGACGAAGACGGTGCCACCCGGATCCACGCGGACGTTGGCGCCCTCGAAGGGCCCGAGGCCGGTGCCCTCGACGTAGGCGGAGATCCCGATACCGATCGGTCGGGATGAGCCCCGCCGCTTCGTTTGCTCGGCGCGCCAGCCCGCGTAGCCGAGCTTCTCGAGCGTGAGGTCGAACATCTTCACGTAGTCGGCGGGGTCGTAGGCGATGGGCACGCCGTCGCGGTACGTCAACCCCGTCCGCCACGGCATCTCCTCGAGGCGCACGAGGTTCTTCCGCCTGAGATCGGCCGGGTCCATGCCGATCTGCCGCGCGGCGCGGTCGAGGAGGCGGTCCAGGACGAAGTTGGCCTCGGGGCGCCCCGCGCCGCGATACGCGGCGGCGAAGGTCTTGTGGGTCACGACGTTCTGTCCCACGGCGTGGAAGTTGGGGACGCGGTAGGGGCCGACCAGGTGATTGATGGTGTTGTAGGTGATGGCCTCGCCGAGCGTCGTGTGCGCGCCGTGGTCTCGCGTGAACTCCGTCTCGAGTGCCACGATGGCGCCGTCCCTGGTGACGCCGAGCCGTGCCCGGTGCGCCTGGTCGCGGTCGGCCGCCGCCGTCATGAAATGTTCCCGCCGCGTCTCGATCCACTTGACCGGGCGCCCGAGGTGCCGCGCGACCGCAGGCACCAGGATGTCCTCGGGATAGACGTGGCCCTTGACCCCGAAGCCCCCGCCGACTTCAGGGGCGATCACGCGCACGTGTTCCTCGGCCATGCCGAGCACGCCCGCGATCGCGCTCCGCACCGCGAAAGGCACCTGGGTCGAGAGCCAGACCGTGAGCAGACCCGCCGCGGGATCGTGTGAGGCCAATACCGCGCGCGGCTCGATCGGCATGCCCGCGACGCGCGGGTAGTAGAGCTGCATCTCGACGACGGCGTCGGCCTTGGCGAAGCCTTCGGCGACGCTGCCCGTCCCGGATTCGGACACTCCCGCCAGGTTACCCGGCCAGCTCTCGTGGACTTTCGGCGCGCCCAGGGCGAGCGCCGCCTCGACGGTGGCCGCCGCCGGCAGCGGCTCGTATTCCACGCGGACGCTCTCGACGCCGTCGGCTGCGATGTACGCGGTGTCCGCGACGACGGCGGCCACGGCTTCGCCCGCATGCGTGACCCGCTCGGCTGCCAACACGGGATGGTGGTAGGGGTGGAACTCGGGCGCGGGGACGAGCGGCGGGACTGAGCCTGCGAGGGCGGGCAGCTCGGCCCGCGTCAGCACCGCGGCGACGCCGGGGATCCGCGCGGCATCGGCGCCGTCGATGCGCGCGATCACCGCGTGAGAGTGGGGGCTCCGCACGACAGCCAGCCAGAGCATGCCGGGCAGCGCGAAGTCGTCCGTGAAGCGGCCGGCGCCGCGCAGGAGACGGTCGTCTTCTTTGCGTCGGATGGAGGCGCCGACAAGCTCGCCGGCCAGTTTTTTGTCGGGGTCGGGGTCCAGGCGTCCGCTCAGGCGCGGGTCGGCCGGAGATGCGCGTCGCGCTGCTTCGCGAGCTCGGGGTCGGCGTAGCCCATGAGTCCCGGCTGGGCGGCGCCGAGCATCACTTGAAGATACGCGCCCTCGAGACCCACGTTCTCGAAGCCGTGGACGACGTTGGCCGGGCAGGAGATGCAGTCCCACTTGCCGAGCACCGTCTCGGCGCGGCCGCCCTTGCCGTCCTCGAGGAAGACCTTGACCTTGCCCTCGAGGATGAAGAAGGCTTCCTCGACGGGATGCGTGTGGGGCGCGTTTCCCTGTCCGGGCGGCACGTACATGATGGACAGCGTGAAGTGCTCGGCGGGGATGGCCCTCGCGTCGCCTTTGCCCGAGGCGCCGGCGCCGATGAAGCGGTGTTGCGCGCGGCGGAAGCCCTCGACGCGCGCGTCCGCGAAGGCGTCCCAGTCGGCCACGCGGTCGGTGAAGCGCGCAATGCGGCGCTCCAGCTGCTCGTGGATCTCCATGGCGTCAGTCGTACCACAGCGTCGTGGGGAAGTCGAGAGACACTCGCTTTTTTAGTGTGTTAGATTACCCACATGCGCGGCTTTTTCATCACGGTCGAAGGAGTTGAGGGCTCGGGCAAGTCCACGCACTGTCGGCTCCTCGGGCAGTGGCTCAGCGCCCGCGGGCTCGAGGTGCTCCTGACCAGCGAGCCTGACGGCACGCCGCTCGGCTCGGCCATCCGTAGGGTCTTTGAGCAGGACGGTGTGCCGCCGACGCCCCTTACGCAGACGTTCCTCTTCATGGCGGCGCGCCAGCAGCACGTCGCCCAGGTCATCCGCCCGGCGCTCGCGCGCGGGGCCGTCGTCGTCTCCGACCGCTACGCCGACGCAACGCTCGCCTACCAGGGATTCGGCGGCGGCATGGAGCTCGAGACGATCCGGGATCTCAACGCGCTCGCCACGGGTGGCGTCATGCCGGACCTGACCCTGCTCCTCGACCTCGACCCCTCGGAGGGCATCAAGCGGATCAGCGACCGCACGCTCGACGCATTTGAGAAGATGGATCTCGCCTTTCATCGCCGCGTGCGCGAGGGCTACCTCGAGATCGCGCGCGCCGAGAAGAACCGGGTCGTCGTGCTCAGCGCCGCGCAGCCCGAGGACGCGCTCCACGCCGCGGTCGTCCGCGCGGTCGAAGGATTGCTGCTGAAGCAGGAGGCGGGCCGTGGTGCTTGACACGCCCAACGCACTTAACGTGCCCAATGCACTTAACGTAATCGTCGGCCAGCCCGAAGCGGTGGATCTTCTCCGCCGCGCCGTCGAGGGAGGCCGCGTCGCGCACGCCTGGGCCTTCATCGGCCCGCACGGCGCCGGGCGCAGGACGACCGCGCTGGCCTTCGCCAAGGCCCTGGTGGCGCCGTCGGGCGGCGCCGCGGCCTCGCGGGTGGACCGCGGTCTCCACCCCGACGTCCACCTCCTCGGCCCTACGCCGCCCGCGAGCAACCCCAAGGGCACGCTCGCCATCCGCGTCGAGAACATCCGCGAGCTGGAACGGCTGGCGTCGCTCAAGGCCGCCGAGGCGCCGTGGAAAGTCTTCATCGTGGACGAGGCGGAGACCATGACGGGCGCGGCGCCCCAGGCCTTCCTGAAGACTCTTGAGGAGCCGCCGGCGCGGACCGTGATCATCCTGGTCCTGAGCCAGGTCCGCGCGCTGCCGGCCACGGTGCTCTCGCGCTGCCAGATCGTCCGCTTCCGTCCCCGCGCTGCCGAGGGCGCCGTCGCGCTCCTACCCGGCGGCGCCGGCGAGGACCGCGCGCGCGCGCTCGGATGGCTCGCGCAGGCGCAGACGCGCGGCGTCGAGGCCGTCCTCCAGGTCGGCGAGGCCGTCGGCCGCGACCGCGAAGCGGCGCTGGCCGTGGTCGAGACCTGCTGGCTGTGGTACCGCGACCTCCTCTGCTCCCAGGGCGGTGCCGATTCCCGCCTTGCCGTGTTCGCCGGGAAAGCCGATGGTTCGGGACGGTCGCTGGACGAAGTCGTGGCGGGTCTTTCCGCCTGCCGTGAAGCATGGCAGGCCATCCAAGGAAGCGTCTCACCTCGGCTCACGGTCGAGGTGCTGCTGAGCCGCCTGACGAAGGCGGCATAGGGGCGATCATGAGCGAGACCACTGACACTGAGGCGGCGGTGGAGCCCGAGGCGCAGCTGCCGTATCTCATCGGCGTGCGGCTGCGCGTTCCGCTCCAGGCCGAGGACCACTTGACGGATCAAGAGGATCTGGCCGTCGGCGATTTCGTCGTCGTAGCGACGGGCCAGGGCACCGCTGTGGGCGAGATCAGGCGGCCCAAGCGCCCGCTGCCGGAGTTCAAGCGGGGCCGGCTCTACCGGCAGGTGATGCGTCGCGCGACGGACGCGGAAGTGGCCGAGTGGCGCGCGCGCCGCGAGCGCGAGCTCCAGCACGCCGAGACGTGCCGCCAGCGCGCCCGGGCGCGGGGGCTCAGGCTCAAGGTCGTGGACGTCGAGATCGATCCGAAGCACCGCCGCGTCACCGTCCTCTTCAATGCCGAGGACCGCGTGGACTTCCGCGACCTCGTGCGCGATCTCGCCCATGAGTTCCACGCGCGCATCGAGATGCGGCAGATCGGCGCGCGCGACACGACCAAGCTCATGGACGGCATCGGCCCGTGCGGCCGGCAGCTCTGCTGCACGTCGTATCTCAAGAAGTTCGACCCGATCTCGGTCAAGATGGCCAAGACTCAGGACATGCCGCTCACGGACAGCCGGCTCCTCGGCAACTGCGGCCGGCTCAAGTGCTGCCTGCTCTACGAGTTCTCCACCTACGACCAGCTGCGCAAGCACCTGCCCAAGGTCGGCTCGGCCTGCCAGGCCGACTGCGGCACGCAGGGGTGCATGACGGGCAAGGTGCGCTCGCTGCGCGTGCTCAAGCAGACCGTGGTGGTGGGCTTCCAGGACGGCACCGAGGCCGAGGTGCCGCTCGAGGCCTTGACGTGGGAAGGCCGCCCCCACGTCCAACCGCTCTGAGAGGCCACCCATGATCACGCGAATCGCCACGCTCGTCGCCCTCGCGCTCCTGACCACCGCGCCCGGCGCGACGGCGCAGGAGCAGCCGCGCATGGGCGGCGTACTCAAGGCCGGGATGATCGGCGAGGCGCCGACGCTCGACCTCCACGCGACGACCGCCGTCATCACGCAGCAGATCACCTGGCACGTGTACGAGACGCTCTACACGTACGACAAGAACATGAGCCCGATCCCGATGCTGGCCGAGGGGCACGCGATCGCCGACAACGGACGTCGCTACACCATCACGCTCCGCAAAGACGTGCGGTTCCACAACGGCAAGGAGATGATCTCGGCCGACGTCGTGCCCTCGCTCCAGCACTGGGGCAAGCTCGCCACGCCGGGTAAGGCGATCTGGAAGAACGTCGAGGCCGTCGAGGCCAAGGATCCGTATACGGTCGTGATCTACCTCAGGGAGCCCTCGGGCTCGCTCTTGTTCGCTCTGGGCTCGCCCAACAACGGCGCGGCGATCTATCCCAAGGACATCCTCGCCGCCGCGGGCGACCTGCCGGTCAAGGAGTACATCGGCACGGGCCCCTACCGCTTCGTCGAGCACAAGCCCGACCGGCACGTCCGGCTGGCGCGCTTCAAGGAGTACTCGGCCCGCTCGGAGCCGCCCAACGGCTACGGCGGCAAGCGCACGGCGTACATCGACGAGATCTACTTCATCCCGGTCCCGGAGGCCTCCGTGCGGCTGGCCGGCACAGAGACCGGCGAGTACAACTTCGCGCAGAGCATCCGGCAGGACCAGGTGGACCGCGTCAAGGGCCAGCCGGCCCTCGAGGCGCAGATCGTCAAGCCCTACGGCTGGATCACCGCCGTGCCGAACCACAAGGAAGGCGTGATGGCCAACCGCAAGGTGCGGCAAGCCTTCCAGGCCGTGCTCGACATGGAGCCGATCATGTCGGCCGGCATCGGCAACAAGGCCTTCTACCGGCTCGACGGCGCGCTCTTCTACCCCGAGCAGGGGCTGTTCCACTCGCAGGCGGGTGTAACGGGCTACAACCAGAAGAACAAGGCAAAGGCGCGCCAGCTCCTGAAGGAAGCCGGCTACGCCGGCCAGCCCGTACGCTGGATCACCACCAAGGAGTACGAGTGGATGTACAACACGGCGCTCATGTCCTCGCAGCAGATGGAGGACGTGGGCTTCAAGGTCGACCTCCAGGTCCTCGACTGGGCGACGCTGGTCCAGCGGCGCGGCAAGCCCGAGCTCTTCGACATCTTCTCGACGGGCTTTACGCTCAACCCCGACCCGGCCATCGCGACCGCCGTCCAGTGCAACTGGCCGGGCTCGTGGTGCCTCGAGGAGAAGGACAAGCTCCTCGCCGAGATGGCGCGGGAGACCGACCCCAAGAAGCGCCGCACGATGATCGAGAAGGTCCAGGCGCTGTTCTACGAGGACGTCGGGCGCATCAAGTTCGGGGACTACTTCGACCTCTGGGTGACGCGCAAGGAAGTGCGCGGCTTCAAGCCGGGTCCGTATCTGTACTTCTGGAACGCCTGGATCGCGAAGTAAGGGTTCGATGGCCGACCGCACCTTCTACCTGACCACGCCGATCTACTACGTCAACGCGCGGCCGCACCTCGGGCACGCGTGCACGACCATCATGGCCGACGCGATGTGCCGATACCGGCGTCTGCGCGGCGAGCGCGTCTACCTCCTGACGGGCACCGACGAGCACGGGGAAAGGATCGCCCAGGTTGCGGCCGCCGCGGGCGTGACACCGCAGGCCTACGCCGACGAGATCTCCGGCGTCTTCCGCGAGACCTGGCGCCAGCTCGGGATCACCAACGACGACTTCATCCGCACGACGGAGCCGCGCCACAAGGCGGTCGTCCAGGCCATCCTTCAGAAGCTCTACGACGCCGGCGAGATCTATTTCGGCGAGTACGGCGGGTGGTACTGCTACGGCTGCGAGCGGTTCTACACCGAGAAGGAGATCGTGGACGGGAAATGCCCGGACCACCAGACGGCGCTCACCTTCATCAAGGAGAAGAACTACTTCTTCAGGATGTCGAAGCATCAGACGTGGCTGATCAAGCATCTCCAGGATCACCCGGACTTTATCCAGCCCGAGCGCTACCGGAACGAGGTGCTGGGCTTCCTCCGCGAGCCGCTCCAGGACCTCTCGATCAGCCGGCCCACGTCGCGGCTCACGTGGGGCATCCCGCTGCCCTTTGACGACCAGTACGTCACGTACGTCTGGTTCGACGCGCTGATCAACTACGTCTCGGCGCTCGGCTACCCGGACGGCGCGCTCTACAAGGAGCTCTGGCCCCACGTCGAGCACCTGATCGGCAAGGACATCCTCCAGCCCCACGGCGTCTACTGGCCGACCATGCTCCACGCGGCCGGGATCCCGCTCTACCAGCGCCTGAACGTCCACGGGTTCTGGTCGCTCGGCGGCGGGAAGATGTCGAAGTCGGTCGGCAACGTCGTCGAGGCCTTCCAGCTCACGGACAAGTACGGCCACGACGCCTTCCGCTACTTCCTCCTGCGCGAGATGAACTTCGGGCTCGACGCCTCCTTCACCGAGGAGGCCCTGGTCGGCCGTCTCAACGCCGACCTCGCCAACGACCTCGGCAACCTGGCGAGTCGCGCCACGACTCTGTTGTCGAGGTTCGGGGCCATCGCGGAGGCCGGCGGGCAGCCGACTCCCGAGGACCAGCAGATCCATGCGCTCGCGGTCCAGGCCCGGAGCGGCGTCGAGCGCGAAATGTCGGATTTTGCGTTCCAGAAGGCGCTCGGCGGGATCTGGGAGTTCATCGGCGCTCTCAACCGCTACGTGGATACGGCCGCGCCCTGGGAGCTCGCCAAGGACCCCGCCAAGCGGCCGAGACTCGAGAGAGTTCTCTGCACGTTGGCCGACGCGCTTCAGTTCCTCGGCATCATCCTCGATCCGTTCGTGCCTGACGCGGCGGCCAAGATACGCGGCGCGCTCGGCTACACGAAGCCGCCGAGGCTCGAGGATGCCGTCGTGGGGCAGCTCACGAGCGTTCCAGCCGTCCAGAAGATGGCTGCCCTCTTCCCGAGAATCGAGGCCAAGGTGAGCGAAGAAACCAAATCGGCAGCGGCGGCCGCGCCGGCAGGCCCCGTCAAGATCCCCATCGACGACTTCATGAAGGTCGAGCTCCGCGTGGCCGAGGTGCTCGCCGCCGAGCGCGTGCCGAAGTCGAAGAAGCTCCTCAAGCTCACTGTCAAGGTGGGGGACGAAACCCGCACCGTCGTGGCCGGCATCGCGGAGCAGTACGAGCCCGAGCCGCTCGTCGGCCGCAAGGTCGTCATCGTCGCGAATCTCCAGCCCGCCACGCTGATGGGCGTCGAGTCCAACGGCATGGTGCTGGCCGCCTCGCACGAGGGCACCGTGTCCCTTCTCACGCTCGACAAGGACGTGCCGCCCGGGTCCAAGGTCAAGTAGTGCGCCGGGACATCATCGAGGAGACGTTCCGGCTCCTCGCCCGGCACTTCGACCTGTTCACGCTCATCGCGCTGACCGTGTGGCTGCCGGGCCACCTGATCATCAACTACATCGATTTCTTCGCGACTTCCAAAGGCGCCGCGGATGCCGGCGCGCGCGGCTTCCGGGTCGGCCTGATGGTGGAAGGCGCCTTCGGCCCGCTGGTGGTGGCTGCCACGCTGGCCGCGTTGGCGCGCATCACGCGCGGCGAGCCCGCCAGCTATGCCCAGGCCATGCGGCATGGCTTCGCCATCTGGCCGCGGCTCTTTATCGCCCGGCTCGTCGCGAGCGCGCTCGTCCTGGCAGGGCTGATCGCGCTCGTCGTGCCCGGCGTGCTCGCCCTGGTCCGGCTCTCGTTCGTGGACGCGCTCGTGGTCCTCGACGGGGCGCCTCTCGGCTCCGCGCTCCGCGCCAGCAACGCGCTCACCGTCGGCCGCCGCCTGGCCATCTTCTGGACGGGCGGATCCCTCTTCGTGGCCGTCTTCTCCGTCGCGATGACGCTCTCGGCGCTGGCGGGCGCGGCCGACCACTTCGTCGTCCAGGTGCTGGTCGACTGCGTGATCGCGGTGACACAGACCGTGTTCACGATCGCGCTCTTCCTCTTCTACCGGGAAGCCCGGCATGCCGCCGCGACTGCAATCCCCAGCGCCCCCGCCGACTGACGCGCCCGCCGCGCGGCGGACGCGGATCGACTGGCTCAAGCGTTGGGGAATCTCCGCCTTCTCGCTCGGCCTGGGGCTCGCGACGCTCTTCGTCTTCAGGCGCGGGCTGCCTCACGTGGGCTGGATCGTCGGCTACCTTCTCCTGCTCGTGGTGCTCGTGGCCGCGGTCACCGAGCTTCGCCAGCCGCTCGAGCGCCGCGGCCGGCGCCGCATCCTCAGCGCCGCGGACTACGCCATACAGTCCCTCTACCACGGGCTCCTGCTCTTCGTGCTCCCCGCCTACTACGCGAGCGCGACGCTCGACTCACTGAACGCGCTGTTTCTCGCCGGCGTCGTGGCGGGAGCCCTCGTGACGGCGATCGATCCCTGGTACGCAGCCATCGTCCACCCACGGCGCTGGCTCAACCAGGCGCTGCTGGCCTTCTCCATCTTCGCCGCGCTCAACGTGGCGCTGCCGCTCCTCGGCATTCGGCCCATCCTGGCGCTCGAGGGGGCGGCGGCGCTGACCGCAGTGGCGATGATGCCGGTGTTCCGCGAGCGGGGCGCGCTCAGCTGGCGGCAAGCGTACGTGCGCTCGACCGTGCTCGCCGTCGCGGCCATGGCGGCGCTGTGGCTCGGGCGCGCGGCGGTGCCGCCCGCCCCGCTCTTTGTCGCGACCGCGACCGCCGCCCGCAGCGTAACCATGCTCGAGCCGGTCGAACCTGTCGAGAGCCCGATCCCCGCGCAGACAGTCGAGGGCTGGGGGGGCATCGCGGCCTATACCGCCGTGTACGCGCCGGCCGGACTGCGGCAGCCCATCGAGCATGTCTGGTGGAAGGACGGGCAACTCCTCGGGCGTGTACCGCTCGCGCCGCTTCGCGGCGGACGCAAGGAAGGCTTCAGGACCTACTCGCGGAAGACCGACCTCAAGCCGCCCTACGACGGGCGCTACCGCGTGGATGTGGTGACGGCATCGGGCCAGCTGATCGGACGCCTGCGCTTCACCGTCACACCCTGAGCTATCATGAGCGCCTGATGCGGCTCTTCGACACCCACGCGCACCTGCACTTCCCCGACTACGCGGAGGATCTCGACGCCGTCCTCGAGCGCGCGCGCGGGGCGGGCGTGCGCGGCCTGGTGACGATCGGGACGGATCGGGATACCAACCGCGCCACGGTGGAGCTGGCGAAGCGGCTGCCCGACGTGTGGGCGACGGTCGGGATCCATCCTCACGACGCCGCCGAAGCGACGGAGGCCGATTTCGAGGAGATGGAGCGGCTCGCGAGTGAAGAGGCCAAGGTCGTCGGCTTCGGCGAGATGGGCCTCGATTTCTTCCGCAACCTCTCGCCGCCGGACGTCCAGCGCCAGGTCTTCCGCCGCCAGATCGACATCGCCCGCCGCGCGGGCAAGCCGCTGGTCATCCATTGCCGCGACGCGCACGCCGAGACGCTCGCGATCCTCGCCGAGGAGCGAGCGGGGGAGACCGGGGGCGTCATGCACTGCTTCTCGGGGGACGTGGAAATCGCGCGGCGCTGTCTCGACCTGGGGCTCTACATCTCGCTGGCGGGGCCAGTGACCTACAAGAACGCCCGCGCGCTTCCCGACGTCGCCCGGTTCGTGCCCGAGGACCGCCTGGTCGTCGAAACCGACTGCCCGTACCTGCCGCCCACGCCGCACCGGGGGAAGCGCAACGAGCCCGCCTTCGTCGCGCTGACCGCCGCGCTCATCGCGGAGCTCCGAAACGCAGATCCCGAAGCGCTCTGCGATGCGCTCACGGCCAACGCGGCCAAGCTCTTCCGCATCACGCTGACCTAACCCGTCTCACGGAGGCCCGACCATGTCCTACGCCGACGTCCTGTACGAGGTCACGAACCAGATCGCGTGGCTGACCATCAACCGCCCGGACAAGGGCAACACCTTTCGGCGCCAGACCGTGCTCGATCTGATCGCCGCGCTCAACGACGCGCGCAATGACGCGGGCGTGCGCGTGGTCGTGCTGACCGGCGCGGGCGACCGCTTCTTCTGCATCGGTGGCGAGAAGGAGCCCAACGACGGCCGGCTCCACTACCACAATACGCCGCCCGTCGTGGACCTCTACAGCCTCATCGACCTCATGCCCGTGCCCGTCATCGCCATGGTCAACGGCTTCGCAGTGGGCGGCGGCAACGTGCTCGCCAACATGTGCGACCTGACGGTGGCGAGCGATCAGGCGACCTTCCGGCAGGTGGGGCCGATGATGGGCTCCTACGACGCGGGCTTCGGCACCTGGTACCTGGAAGACTCGGTGGGCAGAAAGCGCGCCAAGGAGATCTGGTACCTCAACCGCAAGTACGGCGCGAAGGAGGCGCAGGCGATGGGTCTCGTGAACGACGTGGCGCCGCACGCGGAGCTGCGCGCGCGCACCGAGGCGATCTGCGAGGAGCTGAAGAAGCGCGGGCCGCAGGCGCTCGCCGCGCTCAAGGCCGCCTTCCACGCGCGCCACAACGGCGTCTTCGGCATGAGCCGCATCACCATCGACCACCTCGTGGCGAACTACTACCACACGGACGAGGCGAAGGAGATGGGCCGCGCCTTCAACGACAAGAAGGACCCGAACCCCGAGAAATTCTACCGCTAGGCGCGGGCGAGGAGCGACAGGGCTTGGTCGGCGTCGGCCGCGGCGACGAAAAGGGTTACCGCGCCCGCGTCGCCGACGCTGAACGGATGCACGGACTGGACGAACTGCCCGCGCATCACCGCGGGGATGCCGTGACCGTCCAGGAGCGCGCGCACCACGAGCGCCTCGGCCTGGTCCCGGCAGCGGCGCACCTTGACGAGGGCAGGAGCAGCGGGCTCGGCCGGCGGCTGCCGCTTCGGGAACTGGATGACCTTGCCCCGGCGTGTCATCGTGAGGCCTTGTACCACTCGTAGATGTCCTCGCCGGTGGTGAACCAGACGCCCTTCTTCTTCCGCATGTAGTCGTAGACCGCCTCGAAGTACTTGATCCGGTGCGGCACGCCCGAGATGTAGGGATGCACGGCGAGGGCCATCACGCGCGGGTTCCTGGCGCCCTCGGCGTAGAGCCGGTCGAACTGGTCTTTGGCGCGCTGCAGCCATTCGGATGACGTGTGGTGCTGGATCACCATCATCGGGATGTCGTTGAGCTCGATCGTGTACGGCACCGAAACGAGCGGGCCCGCCGTCGTGCGGATCTCGTAGGGCTGGTCATCGTTGACCCAGTCGGACACGTACTCGATCCCCTCCTGGGCGAGGTAGTCGAGCGTCTCCCAGGTCTCGGTCAGTCCCGGGCCCAGCCAGCCCTTGGGCTTCTTGCCGGTGAACTTCTTGAGCATCTCGACGGACTGGCGGATGGCCGCGCGCTGGTCGGGCAGGAGGTGCATCGCGCCCTGGATCACGCCGTGGGCCATGAACTCCCACCCCGCGTCGAGCATCGCCTTGGCCACGGGCGTGTACGACTCGACCACGTGGGCGTTGATCGACGTAGTCGCGCGGATCTTGCGCTTGGCGAGCGCCTCGAGCAGCCGCCAGAAGCCCACGCGCATCCCGTAGTCGTGCCACGCCCAGTTCGGCACGTCGGGCACCGTGCTGACGCCCTGCGGCGCCGTCAGGTACTGGCGGGCCATCGGCTTCTCGATGTCCCACTCTTCGATGTTGACGATCGTCCAGACGGCGATGCGCGCGCCCTTGGGCAGTGTCCACGGGCGGCGGCTCGTGATCGGTGAATAGTCGAAGCGGTCGCGGGGGAGTCTCACGGTAACCTTGAGACTACCATCGCCTGAGCATTAAGGGTAGAATCCCGACCCATGACCAAGCCCCTCGGCATCGACGTCCACGCCCACTTTTTCCCCGAGACCTTCATCCGCGTCGTTGAGGAGGCGGGGGCGTCGTTCGGCGCGGGCGTGGACCGCTCGAACCCGAGAGGCCCCGTCCTCGTGATCGGCGGATCGCGCACGGCGGTGCTCGAGGCGCGCTACTGGGACCTCGATCTTCGCATCCGCTCGATGAACCGGCAGGGCGTGGCCGTGCAGGCGCTCTCGCTCACCGCCCCGATGGTGTACTGGGCCGACGGCGCGACCGGCGCGCGCCTCGCAGCATCGTTCAACGACGCCGCGAGCGCGGCGCACGTCGCGCACCCGGACCGCTTCGTTGCCTGCGCCACGCTGCCGATGCAGGATCCTGCGCGGGCGCTCGCTGAACTCCAGCGCGCGGCCAACCTGCCCGGCATCAGGGGTGTCTACATGGGCACCAATGTCGGCGGCCGCGAGCTGTCCGACCCGGCGTTCTTCCCCATTTTCGAGCGCGCAGCGGCGCTCAGGCTGCCCGTGCTGCTGCATCCCCTCCGCGTGGTCGGCGCCGAGCGGTTGACGCCCTTCTACCTCGGCAACCTCCTCGGCAACCCGTTCGACACCGCGATCGCCGCCGCGCACCTGGTGTTCGGAGGCGTCCTCGACCGGCTGCCGAAGCTCGAAGTCTGCCTGCCCCACGCGGGCGGCGCCATGCCGTACCTCCACGGCCGTCTCCGTCACGGCCAGGGCGTGAGGCCGGAAACGAAAGACCGGGCGAAGAAACCCTTCAGCGCCTATCTCCGCCGCTTCAGCTACGACATCATCAGCCACGACGCGGGCGCGCTTCGCTACCTCGTCGACACGGTCGGCGCGGACCGCGTGATGCTCGGCACCGACTTCTGCTTCGACATGGGGTACGAGCGGCCGCTCGCGATCATCCAGGCCAAAGCAACGGCGCTCAGCCGGAAGAACCAGGACCGCGTCGTCCGCGGGAACGCCGCCCGCTTGCTGCGCTTGGGCTAGGCCTCGCGTGCGGCCGGACTTCTGGGTCGTCCAGACGTTCAACGGCGTGTCGTACGGCGCGCTCCTCTTCCTCCTCGCGAGCGGGCTCTCGCTGATCTTCGGCGTCATGCGCATCGTCAACATGGCCCACGGCTCCTACTTCATGCTGGGCGGCTACCTGGGGTTGACGGTGGCGCTCCGCACCCGGAGCTTCGCGATGGCAGTGATCGTTGCGACCGTCGCGATCGCGCTGGTCGGGATGGGGATGGAGCGCTTCTTCCTGCGCAGGCTTCGCGGCCAGGACCTGGGACAGGTGCTCATGACGATCGGCTTCGCGCTGATCTTCCAGGACCTGGCGCTCCTGATCTGGGGCGGCGATCCCTACAACCTGCCGGTGCCCGCGGCCCTCTCGGGTGCGCTGCGCATGGGCGGCGCCGTCTTCCCCGTCTACCGCATCTTCATCGTGGGCGTCGCCGTCGCCGTCGGTGTCGGGCTCTGGCTCCTGCTGGACCGGACGCGGGTCGGCGCCATGATCCGCGCCGCGGTGGACGACGGCGAGATGGCGCAGGGCGTGGGGATCAACGTGCCGCGGATCTCCCTCGCCGTCTTCGGGCTCGGCGCGGGGCTGGCCGCGCTCGGCGGCGTCATCGGCGCCGGCTTCCTCGGCGTCTACCCGGGCGCCGACTTCGAGGTGCTCCCGTACGCCTTCGTCGTCGTGATCGTGGGCGGCCTCGGCAGCCTGCCGGGCGCCATGGCGGGCAGTCTCCTCGTCGGGCTCCTCGACAACTTCGGCAAGGCGCTCTTTCCCGAGCTGGCCTACTTCACGCTGTTCGCTCCGATGGCCCTGATCCTCGCCATCCGGCCCACCGGGCTCTTCGGCCGGGGCTGATGATCGCGGCGAGCCGCTTCGCGTGATTCGCCGGCGCGCGGCCTTTGCAGTGGTTGTCGTTGGTGGGCTGGCCGCCCTTGGGCCGGTGATGCCCGCGTATCCGCTGACCCTCCTTACCCAGGCGCTCATCTTCGGCATTCTCGCCATGAGCCTCGATGTGCTGCTGGGCTACACGGGGCTGCCGTCGCTCGGTCAGGCCGCGTATTTCGGCGTCGCCGCGTATGCCGTCGCGCTGCTTGCCACCGAACGCCAGGTCGGCCTCCTCGGCTGCGCCGCGGCCGGCATCGCCCTGGCGGCCGTCACCGCCGCCGTCTTCGGCGTCATCGCCATCCGCGCGAGGGGCACGTACTTTCTCATGATCACGCTCGCCTTGGGCATGGTCGTGTGGGGGCTCGCTTTCCGGTGGGTGTCGCTCACCAAGGGAGACAACGGCGTCTCGGGCGTGCCGCGGCCGGAGCTCGGCGCGCTGAGCCTCAGCGCGCCTCTGCCCTTCTTCTACTTCTCGCTCCTGACGGCGGCCGCGGCGTGGGCGCTGCTCGGGCTCCTCGTGGTGTCGCCCTTCGGGCTCGGGCTCAAGGGCATCCGCGGCAGCGAGTCGCGCATGGAGGCGCTCGGCTACAACGTGTGGCTTCACAAGTACGTCGCCTTCGTGCTCGCCGGCACCTTCGCGGGCGTGGCCGGCGTCCTCTGGGCCTACTACAACGGCTTCGTCGGCCCAACAGACGTCCAGCTCGTGACATCCGTCGAGGCGCTCCTGATGACGGCGCTCGGCGGCCCGGGCACCCTGATCGGCCCCGCGATCGGCGCCGGGATCATCGTGTTCCTCAAAAACTTCGTGAGCGTGTACACCAAGCGCTGGCTCCTCATCCTGGGAGCCGTCTACATCGGCGTCATCCTGTTCGCCCCGCACGGCGTCGTCGGCGCGCTCCGCGGCCGACGGCGCTGAACGCAAGGAGGCCCGTCATGTTCATTCGCTTCGCCGTGTTCATCGCGCTGCTGGCGCTGGCGTCGGCCGGAACGGCCCCGGCGCCCGCCGACGCCCAGAGCGGTCCCATCAAGATCGGCCTGCTGGCGCCGCTCAGCGGCGCCGCCTCGGCCCTCGGCAAGGACATGCTGAGCGGCAGCGAGCTGTACCTGGACGAGATCAACCGGCAGGTCGCGGGCCGGAAGATCGAGCTGATCGTCGAGGACACCGAGGGCGTCACGGCCACGGCGCTGACCAAGGCGCGCA
The DNA here is from genome assembly GCA_035936835.1 of Candidatus Methylomirabilota bacterium. Lineage (NCBI taxonomy): Bacteria > Methylomirabilota (SeqCode) > Candidatus Methylomirabilota bacterium. The sequence continues at coordinate 32,979 of DASYVT010000113.1, forward strand.
AGCTGGTGGACCAGGACCACGTGGCGCTCCTCACGGGCGGTCTCCTCGCCTCGACGGGGTACGCGCTCCATCCCTTCGCCGACGCGGCGAAGATCCCGACGACATACCCGGTCATGTCCTCCGACGACCTGACCCAGCGCAAGCCCGCCAAGTGGGTGGTGCGGACGGGATGGAACAGCAGCCAGTCGATGCAGCCCTTCGGCGAGTGGGTCGCCAAGAACCTCAAGTACAAGAAGGTCGCCACCATCGGCTTCGACTACGCCTTCGGGTGGGAGACGGTGGGCGGCTTCCAGCGCACCTTCGAGGAGTCGGGCGGCCAGATCATCCAGAAGATATGGACGCCGCTGAACACCACCGACTTCTCGCCCTTCATCGCCCAGATCAAGGGCGACGCCGATGCCGTCTTCGCCGTCTTCTTCGGCCGCGGGTCGCTCCAGTTCGTGAAGCAGTACGCCGACTCGGGGCTGAAGGCGAAGATCCCGCTCCTCGGAAACGGCACGGTCACGGACGAGTCGGTGCTGCCGCAGATGAGCGACGAGGCGCTGAACGTCTACACCGCGCTCCACTACTCGGCCGCGCTCGACACCCCCGCCAACAAGAAGTACGCGAAGGCCTTCGAGGCCAAGGCGGGCAAGGTGCCCTCCTACTACGCCGAGACCTGCTACACCAACATGCGCTGGATCGTGGAGGCCATCAAGGCGATCAACGGCAAGGTCGAGGATCGCGAGGCCTTCCTGGCCGCGCTCAAGAAGGTGGAGTTGAAGGACTTCCCGCGCGGCCCGGTCGTGATAGACAAATGGGGCAACCCGATCCAGAACGTCTACATCCGCAAGGTCGAGCGCGTGGGCGGCCAGCTCCAGAACTCCGTGATCTTCACGTACCCGGCGGTGAGCCAGTTCTGGAAGTACAACCCCGACGAGTTCCTGAAGATGCCGCTGTACACGCGCGACTACCCGCCATGCAAATACTGCTAGTACCGGGCCGATTCACTTCGCCATACTTCGTTCTCGGTCGGCGCGGGCCCTCAACGTACGGCAAGTACGCCTCGGGCCCGCGCCTCCCTCGGGCCTCGTCTGGCTCGTGACTAGGCCCGGCACACCGTGAAGCGAGTGCGCTGAGGATGGAGTTCGCGCTGCAGCTCGAGGGCGTGTCCAAGTCCTTCGGCGGGCTTCAGGCGCTCGCGGGCGTGACGCTTGCCGTGCGTCCGGGAGAGCGGCGCGCGCTCATCGGGCCGAACGGGGCGGGGAAGACCACGCTGTTCAACCTCATCTCGGGGTCCTTGCCCGTCACGGCCGGCACCATCACGCTCTTCGGGCGCGACGTGACGGACACTCCTGCCCACGTCCGCGCCGCCGAGGGTCTCGCCCGCACCTTTCAGATCACCAACCTCTTCCCTGACCTGACGGTGCTGGAGAACTGCCTGCTCGCCGTCCAGGCGCTGACGCCAACGCGCTTCGCCATGCTGCGCCCGGTCGGCGCCTATATCGGCCTCCACGCCCGCGCGCGCGCCACGCTCGAATCGGTCGGGCTCGACGGCGTCGGCGACGCCCTGGTGAAAAATCTCTCCCACGGCGAGCAGCGCCAGCTCGAAATCGCACTGGCCCTGGCCGGGCGGCCCCGCGTGCTCCTGCTCGACGAGCCCACGGCCGGGCTGTCGCCGGCGGAGTCCCGCCTCATGGCCGGTCTCCTGGCCCGCCTCGACCCCGCCATCACCGTCCTCATGATCGAGCACGACATGGACATCGCCCTCGAGCTCTCGCCCCACGTGACGGTGCTCCACTACGGGCGCGTCATCGCCGACGGCCCGCGCGCCGAGGTCCGGCGCGATCCACAAGTTAGGGAGATCTACCTCGGTGCCTGAACCCCACGCGGCGCTCGAGGTCGAGGACATCCACACGTACTACGGCGAGAGCCACGTGCTCCAGGGCGTCTCGCTCCGCGTCGCCCCAGGCGAGGTGCTGGCCATCCTCGGCCGGAACGGGATGGGCAAGACGACCCTCATCCGCTCCATCATCGGCTTCACCCCTCCAAGGCGCGGCAGCGTCCGCTTCAAGGATCAGGACATCACGCGCTGGCCTCCGTATCGGATGATCGAAGCCGGGATGGCGCTCGTGCCGCAGGGCCGGCGCGTCTTCCCCTCGCTGACGGTGCGGGAGAACCTGGACGTCGCCAGGAGCGGCGGCGGCCGCTGGACCATCGAGCGCGTGCACGCGCTCTTCCCACGCCTGGCCGAGCGCGGCAGGAACCGCGCCAACAAGCTATCCGGCGGTGAGCAGCAGATGCTGGCGATCGGCCGGGCGCTCATGACCAACCCCGACCTGCTCCTGCTCGACGAGCCCACCGAGGGGTTGGCACCTCTCCTCGTGAGAGAAGTCGGCCGGGTCATCGGCGAGCTGAAGCGCGAAGGCCTGTCCATCCTGCTCGTGGAGCAGAACCTGCCGCTGGCGCTCTCCGTGGCGGATCGCACGCATATCCTGAGCCGCGGCCAGATCGTCCACTCGTCGCGGCCCGACGAGCTTCTCGCCAACGAGGACGTGAAATCGCGCTATCTTGGAGTGGCGTGACGGAGGTCACGGCATGAAATTCGGCACCTTCTACTTCTTCCAGGCCACGCCGGGACAGCGCCACGCCGACATCATCCGTGGCGAGCTCGACCAGATCGAGTGGACGGAAGAGCTGGGCTTCGACGAGATCTGGCTCACCGAGCACCACTTCATCGAGTACGGGCTCTCGGTCGACCCGGCGGCGCTCGCCTCCGCGGCCGCCTCGCGCACGCGACGGATCCGCATCGGCCTGGCCGCCGCCATCCTGCCCTTCCATCACCCGATCCGGCTCGCCGAGCAAATGGCGCTGGTGGACATCATCTCGAACGGCCGGCTCGATGTCGGCGTCGGCCGCGGCAACCGCCCCGCCGAGTTCCGCGGCTATCGCGTCCCGCAGGAGGAGAGCCGCGAGCGCTTCGACGAGGCCGTGGAGATCATGCAGCGCGCGTGGACCGAGGACCGCTTCAGTTACGACGGGCGCTTCTTCACGGTGTCCGAGGTGTCCGTCATCCCCAAGCCCGTGCAGCGGCCGCACCCGCCGCTCTACCAGGTGTGCGTGACGAAGGACGGCATCGAGAACACGGCGCTCCGCGGCTGGCCCATGCTCAACTCCGTCCTCTTCGGCCCCGTCAGCCAGCTCGTCACCAACCGCGATACCTACGTCGAGACTCTGAAGAAGTCGGGGCGCAGCCCGGAAGAGATCGCGGGCCTTCTCTCCCGCTGGGGCGTCTCGCGCCAGATCTACGTGGCGGAGACCGATGCGAAGGCGCTCGCCGAGGCCAAGGACGCCGAGCTCTGGTACCAGGAGTCCTTCAAGAAGTTCGTCGTCCCCGACCGCATCGAGGACGCGCACCCGTCGCTCCAGCCCGGCTTCCGTGCCATGGCGGAGCGCCTCTCCAAGGTCACGTGGGAAGGGCTCGTCGCCGAGACGCTCGCCTTCGGCTCGCCCGACACGGTCGCGCGGCACATCGAGGAGATGCGCCAGCTGGGCGTCGGGCAGGTGATGTGCTGGATGAACTTCGGCGGTCTCTCTCAGGACAGGGTGCGCCGCTCCATGGAGCTCTTCGCGAGCGAGGTCATGCCGCGCTTCCGCTAGCCACACCCCTCTCCCCTCAGGGGAGAGGGTCGCAGTTCGAGCTGAGACGCTCGCTTCGAGCGGCGAGGCGAGGGCTGAGAAGATGAGGGGTTCATGAAGACCAACTACCGCCTCGAAGGCCCTTCCGGAGCGCCCGTCGTCACGCTGACCCATCCGCTCGGCGTCACGCTCGCCCTCTGGGACGACCACGTGGCGGCCCTCACGAAGGGCTATCGTGTCCTGCGCTACGACGTGCGCGGCCACGGCGGCTCCGAGATCCCGCCGGGCCCGTACACCCTCGAGCAGATGGCGGACGATCTCTTCGATCTGCTGGATTCCCTCGGCATCGCGGAGACGCACTTCGTTGGCGTCTCCATGGGCGGGCTCATCGGCATGACGGCGGCCCTCACGCGCCCGTCGAGGATCCGGAGCCTCGTGCTCTGCGACACGACGGCCTGCTACCGCCCCGGCGTGCGCCCGATGTGGGAGGACCGGATGCGCGTGGCCGAGAACGAAGGCATGACCGCGGCCCTCGTCGACCGCACCATGGCGATCTGGTTTACCGATGCGTTTCGCACCAAGCGTCCCGAGGTCGTGGAGCGCATCGCCGACATGCTGCGCAAGAGCGACCCGCGCGGCTACGCCGCCTCCATCCGCGCCATAGGCTTCGTGGACCTCAGCGAGCGCGTCCGCGCCATCCGCTGCCCGACGCTGGTCGTAGTCGGCGAGCAGGACCCCGGCACCCCGCCCGCCATGGCCCGCGTCATCCACGAGCGCATCGTGGGCTCGGAGCTGCTCGTCCTCCCAGGTGCCATGCACTGCGCCGTCGTCGAGGACGCCGACCGCTTCCTGGCCGCTTTGGTCGATTTCCTCGGAGCGCGGAGCTAGCCCGGCGCGCGGGGACCGTTCAGGAAATGCTCGGCCATACCCTTCCCGGGCGGCGAGGTATTGATCCCCGGCGGTAATAGACTGCTGCCGATGCAACCTTCGGCGAACCATATGGTTCCGTCTATTTCTAGTTCGCCGCAACGGGGGAGCGACTGACCGTTGAGGAGCTTCATGCGCCGGCGCCGAGTCTGGAGACGCGCAAGGTCCATGCACGCCATCACGTTCATCGCCGTTCTCATCGCGCTTCTCGCCGTCGCAGTCCTCGTTGTGCCGCTCGCCGGCGAGGCACAGCAGCCGGCGAGCCTCCCCCGCATAGGTTGGCTATCCCCGGGCTCCGTTTCTGACGCACGAACCTCGCGTTACCTTCAGGCCTTCCGGCAAGGCCTGCGCGAGCTGGGCTATGTGGAAGGTCAGAACATCGCCATTGAGTTCCGATGGGCGGAGGGGCAATACGACCGGCTACCCGGCCTCGCGGCCGAGCTGGTCCGTCTCAAGGTGAACGTCATCGTGACACCTAGTACGCCGGCGACCCGGGGGGCAAAGCAAGCGACGGAGACAATCCCCATCGTCATGACGTCGTCTGGTGATCCTGTGGCGTCGGGACTCGTCGCCAGCCTCGCGCGCCCAGGAGGAAACATCACCGGGATGTCGACGATGACGCCCGAGCTGGTCGGGAAGCAGTTGGAGATGCTCAAGGAGGTCGTCCCCAAGGTCTCTCGGGTGGCCCTCCTCGGGAATCCGGCCAATCCCTTCTACGCACAGCAGGTGCGAGAGGCGCAGGATGCGGCCCGGGCATTGGGGGTACGGCTTTAACCCCTGGAGGCACGGGACCCCAGCGAGATCGACCACGCCTTCGCGGCGATCACCACGGACCGGGTCGACGCCGTCATCCTTCTCGTGGACTCGGTGCTCCTGAATCACCGAACACGAATCGCCGACCACGCGGCACGGCGCCGCCTGCCGACGGTGTCCGGGCAGAGTGACGACGCCGAGGCCGGTAGTCTCCTGGCTTACAGGCCAAGCCTCTCTGACAACTTTCGGCGGGCGGCCACCTACGTGGACAAGATCCTCAAGGGCGCCAAGGCTGCCGACCTCCCGGTCGAGCAGCCGAGGACGTTCGAGCTGGTGATCAACCTCAAGACGGCCAAGGCGCTGGGGCTGACGATCCCCCAGGCGCTGCTCCTGCGAGCGGACCGGGTCATCCAATGAGCGTCTGAGCGGGAAGGATAGGGGTCAGGTCTTGAGTTCCAACATTCCCGTCGGCAGATGCGGCGGCCGCCAGGGGTGAAGGTGTCGGGATGATCTCGAACCGTCATCTGTGCCGAGGGCGCCGTCTTCCGCTGCTCTTGGGAGCTGGTTTCGCGCGTCGGCGGGTAGGCTTCGCGGAACGTGAAGCCTTCCGCCCTCCCGCTCCCTGCTTCTCGAGCGCCGTCACCACCACCGCGAGATCTTCGCTGCCGTGGCCTGCCGCCTGGGCGGCGGCATAGAGGCGCTCGGCCAGGTCGGTGAAGGGGATTGGCGCGCCGACGGCCGCCGCGGCCTCCTGCATCAGGTGAAGGTCTTTCATGAAGAGGTCGAGCTTCATCTGGGCGGGGAACTCGTTGCGCACGATCATGGGGCCACGGACCTTCAGCATGGCCGACGCCGCGGCGCTCGAATTGAGCACCTCGAGCGTGAGATCGAGATCCAGGCCGGCCCTGCGCGCGAGGGTCAGGGCCTCGGCGGCCGCCGCGCTGTGGAGCGCCACGAGGAGATTGGCCACGAGTTTCAGCGTCATGGCCTGACCGACGCGGCCGACGTGAACCACGCGCGGCAGGGCGAATTCGAGCACCGGCCGCCAGCGATCGTAGAGGGCACGCTCCCCTCCCACGAAGAAGCTGCCGTCGCCGCGCTCGATCATGGAGGTGGTGCCGCTGACGGGGCAGTCGAGGAAGCCCAGGCCCTTGCCCGTGACCTCGCGCGCCAGCCGCTCAGTGAGCGCCGGGGAGATCGTGCTCATCTGGATGACGGTGAGGCCCGGCCGCGCGCCAGCCAGGATGCCGTCACGCCCGAGCACCGCCGTCTCGGCTGCCGCGAGCGAGGGCAGGAGGGTGCAGACGGCCTCGGCCGATTGCGCGACGGCGGCGGCCGAGGGCGCGGCCTTGCCGCCCAGGGCGGTGAGGGCTGTGACGCGGGCGGGCAGGATGTCGAAGCCGACGACGACATGGCCCGCCTTGATGAAGCGCGAGGCGATGGCGGAGCCGAGGAGACCGAGCCCGACGATGCCGACGGCGGTCATGGAGTCACAGCCCCCTCACCCTGCCCTCTCCCCCGGTGGGGGAGAGGGGACCCGTCTCCGGCAGAATGAGCCCGACGGCGACGAGAGCGAGCGTGATGCCGAGCAGCTTGCGCATGAGCGCCTCCTTGTCGATCTTCTGGCGCGACGGCGTGAGAAGTAGCACAGGGTCCGGGCGATGGCAACCGGCCTGCCCCACTGCGGGGGGTGAGGTCACCGCTGCGGGTCCGGCGAGTAGGGAATGGAGCCCGCGTATTCGGCCCGGAGGGGTGCCCATCGAAGCGCCCAGATCCGCGCGAGTGTCCCGGCGAGCTGTGCCAGATGGATGCGGTCGTGAGCCACCCATGCCGCGAGGATGTCGCGCCCCGAGAGGCGCCCGAGCCGTTTGTGAGTCCGCGATCCCTCGAGCGCCTCCGGCGTGACGGAAGCGAGCAGGTCGAGGCTGGCCTGGCGGCGCACCCGGAGCGCCTCAAGCACATCGGGCAAATTCGCCTCGTGGTAGCGCCGCTCTTTGGCCCAGCGCTCCGGATCGATCGGGGCGAATTCGTCGGCGCCGTCCACGATGACGCGCAGGCGGGCGCCGAAGTCTTCGGTCTCCTCATCGCGCAGGTGGCAGACGATCTCGACCGGCGACCACTCGTCCGTCGCCGGTCGCGTACGCGCGCCCGCCTCGTCGAGACCGGACAGCAGGGCCTCCAGTACCGAGGGCAGCCGCGCCAGCTCGCGGCGGGCTTCCACAAGGAGCGTATCGGTCATTGGCTCACAACCTAAGTTGGGGCTCAGGCCATCACCTGGGGCTTACGCCATGACCTGGCCGCCGTTGACGTCGAGCGTGGCGCCGTTGATGAACGCCGCCGAGTCTGACGCGAGAAAGACCACGGCCTCGGCGATCTCCCCGGGCTCGCCCAGACGTCTCACGGGGATGGCCTCGGCCACCCGCCGCGTTTCCTCGGGCGTCCGGGCCTTCAGCACGCGCTCGGTCGCGGTGGTGCCGGGCGCCACCGCGTTGACGGTGATGCCGTCGGCGCCGACCTCGAGGGCCAAGTGACGCGTGAACCCGATCACGCCGGCCTTGGCCGCCGCGTAGTGGGAGGTGACGCGGACCGCGCCGGCGCGGCCGACCACGGAGGCCAGGTTCACGATCCGGCCGTAGCGCTGCCGCTTCATGATCGGCAGGACCGCCTTGGAGCAGAGGAACACGCTCGTCAGGTTGGAGGCGACGATTGCGTCCCATTCCTCTTCAGTGATGTCCTCGGTGGCGCGGATCACCGCGAAGCCGCCCGCGTTGTTGATGAGGATGTCCACCCGTCCCCAGCGCGCCAGGACGGCATCGAGAGCCCGGCCGATCTCGGCCGAGCGCGTCACGTCGGCACGGAGCGCGAGCATGTCGGCGCCGCGCCCTCGCAGCTTCTCCGCCAGCGCCTCCACACCGCCGCCGTCGAGGTCGAGCCCGGCGACGCGCGCGCCCTCGCGCACGCAGGTCTCGACGATGGCTGCGCCTATCCCCTTGGCCGCGCCCGTGACGATCGCAACTTTCCCGTCGAGCCGCATCCTGGACCCCCTTGTGGTGAATGAGACGGATAGCATACCCGGAGCGCCGATGCTAGTCTTGGGCCCCGACAGCTCGATGGAGGGGATGACATGGCGAGAGTGAAGTTCCCATATGCGTGGCGCAGGTGGGGGGCCCCGGGGTTCGTCCTGGCGTTCGTAACTCTCCTTGCCTCCCATGGCGCGGCTCAGCAACCGCCTGCCCGCGAGGCGGAGCAGCACGACATGCGGCTCCTTGCCCACGACGATCTCCAGGGCCGCTCGGCCTACCAGCCCGTCATCCATCACCAGGGCAATCGCTGGATCGCCTACGTCGGCCATCACGGCGGTACGCGGCTCAATCCGCTCACGGGCCAGGTCGAGCGGAACGGCACCTCCATCGTGGATGTGACGGACCCGCGCCGCGCCCGCTACCTCCACCACATTCCGGGCGCCTCCGGCGAGGCGGAGGCGGGTGGGGCATCGATGGTCCGGGTGTGCGACGGCAAGACACTTCCCCGTGGAACGGCCGAGAAAACGTATCTTCTTCGCACCCTCGGCAACCTCGCCCACGAGGTCTGGGACGTCAGCGACCCTGCCCGTCCGGCATTCCTCACCACGGTGGTCTCCGGCCTCGACGCCACGCACAAGAACTGGTGGGAGTGCGACACGGGCATCGCCTACCTCGTCTCCGACGGGCGGCCCGCCGGCTGGCGAACCCATCGCATGACCAAGATTTACGATCTTTCCGATCCCGCGCAGCCGCGCTTCATTCGCGACTTCGGGCTCGTGGGTCAGGAGCCGGGGTCGACCGGGCCGGCGCCGGAGGGCGTGCACGGGCCCATCGCCTACCGGAAGCGCGTCTACTTCGCCTATGGCACGGGCGCGGACGGCGCGCTGCAGATCGTGGATCGCGACAAGCTCCTGGCCGGCGACCCGGGCGCCGCCGACCGGTTCGCGCCCACCAGGGAGAATCTCCTCTACCCGCAGGTGGGACGCCTCGACATGTCGCCCGCGTGGGGCGGGCACACGAGCTTCCCCATCCTGGGCGTGCCCATCACCGACAGGACGGGCGACGCCAAAGGGCAGGTGCGGGACTTCGTGCTGCTCGTCTCCGAGTCGCTCCGCAACGAGTGTCAGGAGTTTCGCCAGCTCACCTTCCTGGTGGACGTCACCACGGAGGCGCGCCCCTTCTCCGTCTCGACCTTCGAGGTGCCCGCCAACCCGGGCGACTTCTGCCGCCGGGGCGGGCGGTTCGGGCCGCATTCGAGCAGCGAGTCATTCACGCCGATCTACCATGGCCGGCTCGTCTTCATCGCGTACTTCAACGCGGGCGTGCGCGCCGTGGACATCCGCGATCCCTTCCACCCGCGCGAGGTCGCGTACTTCATCCCGGCGGCAACGGCCAATACCGACAAGCGCTGTGTCAAGGTGAATGGCGCCGACCGCTGCAAGGTCGCCATCCAGACCAACAATGTCGAGGTGGACGACCGTGGGCTCGTCTATCTCGCCGATCGCGCGAACACGGGAGTGCACATCGTGGAGCTCAGCGGGGCGGCGCGCGCCATCGCGCGCAAGCCCTAGGAGGCAGGCCGGATGGGAAGCTTTATCGATCTCTCCGTCACCGTGGACTCGAGCACCATGAGCCCGCCTTCGACCAACATGCGGCTCGAGGTCACGCCGCACAATCGGGGGCCCGGCTTCTGGCAGGTCTCGAGCGTCCACCAAAGCCTCCACACCGGGGCGCACATCGACTCGCCGCTCCACGTCTTCAAGAACGGCATCACGACCGCGGAGATCTCGCTGGACCAGGTGATGGGAGAGGCGCTGGTCGTGGACCTCTCCTGGGTCGGCGCCAATCACGCGATCACGATCGACGACCTCAAGAAGGCCGGCGCCGGCGACGTCAAGCGCGGTGATATCGTCCTGCTGCGAACCGGCTGGACCGACAAGATGTACGGGACGTGGCCCGACTACTTCACGCAGTCGCCGTACTTCCCACCGGAGTCTGCGCAGTGGCTGGTGGACCGGGGTCCAAAAAACATCGGCTTCGACTTCTTCGAGGAGTACTGCGCGCGGCTGGCTGACTTCACCTCCGAGGATTTCGCGATGCACCGGGTCATCCTCGGCGCGGGCGTGGTCATCATGGAAGGGCTGACCAACCTGGGCGCGCTGCCCCGCCGCCGCGTCGACTTCGCCGCGCCCTTCTACAAGATCGCGGGCACCGAGGGGGCGCCCGCGCGCTTCTTCGCCACCGTCTAGGCACAGCTGACTCAGGAGGCGACCATGGAGAAATTCGAGTACTTCAGCGGAGTGCCCGAGGTCGGGATCGTGCCGCGCGCACCGCACGCGGGACCGCTCATGCGCCACGTGTACGAGCAGGAGCACGGCCGCGGCGGCTTCGCCGGCAAGGTCAGCCACACCTACCACCTCTACCCGCCCACGAACTGGCTGCCCGAGGAGAGCCGTCTGCTCGACGGCGCGACCTTCGCGCCGCACTGGGAGTCGGCGCTCCGTCCTGTCGGCGGCGTCCACCACGCGCTCGGAGTGCTCAAGCCCGAGGCGCCGCGTGATGTCTATCGCGGCATGGGGCGCCTGATCGCCAACGCGACGGCGGCGATGAACGTGACGGCGCCGGCGGCGCCTATGGACTACTTCTTCGAGCACCACTCGGCTACCCTCGTCTTCTTCGTCCACGAGGGCTCGGGCACGCTCGAGACCACGTTTGGTCCCATCGCCTACCGCAAGGGCGACTTCCTGATCATCCCCAAGGGCATCACGCACCGCTTCGAGTGCGACCCGGGCCCGCAGTACTACTGGGTCTACGAGAGCTTCGCGGGCGACCCGGAGAAGGCCGAGGCCGTGACGACGGGGCAGTTCCTCACCCACAGCCGGAGCGACTACAAATTCCCGCGCTCGCTCGACACGCGCAACGAAGCCGGGCGCTTCGAGATCGTCTCGAAGACCGACGGCACTTACGCGCGCCGCGTGCACGCGACGCATCCGTTCGACGCGGTCGGCTGGCGCGGCACGTACCTGCCGTACAAGTTCGCCGTGGAGGACGTGCGTCCCTTGGTCGCCGACCGCTCGCACGTGCCGCCCTCGGGGCACACGGTCTTCATCCTGCCCGGCTGCTACATCTGCGTCTTCACCGTGCGCTCGGCCGAGAAGGAAGGGCTCTGGGTGCCCTTCTTCCACAACAATCTCGACTACTGCGAGACTCTCGGGTACCACACCGGCAAGTTCTTCAGCCGCGGCGGTGTTTTTTCGGAGGGCATGGTTTCGGTGCACCCCGTCGGGCTGCCCCACGGGCCCCATCCCAAGGCCCTCGGGGCCCTTCTTGACGACAAGCGCCCGCAGCTCTTCGGAGAGGTCGGCATCATGGCGGACTTCGCCAACCCGGCGAAGATCTCCGACTTCGCGCTCGGGCTGTCACGGCCCGACTACATGGCGAGCTGGTCGGGCTACACGACGGAGCCGCGCTTTCTCTACGACCCGGGACGATTGGCGAAGGTGCGGAGCGAGGCCGAGCGCCTGGCGGACGCCCGCGACACGCTGAGGCCTGGAGCATCGGAGGAGTAGAGCCGCTTAGGATGGCCTGCGGCGCCGCGCGCGACATCGAGGTGAACGGTCTGCGCCTCCGGCTCCACGAGTGGGGCGAGCCCGGCAGGACGCCGGCGCTCCTCCTCCACTCGCTGGCGGCCCACAGCCACTGGTGGGACTGGACCGCGCCGCTCCTGGCCGAGCGCTTCTCCGTCGCCGCCCTCGACTTGCGCGGCCACGGCGGCAGCGGCTGGTCCGAGCCCCCTGCCTACCGGCCCGCGGACTACGCCGCCGACATCGTCGCCGTCCTCGACGCCCTCGGCTGGCGGTCTCCGCTCGTCATCGGTCACTCGCTGGGAGGCTACGTCGGCGCGTATCTCGCCGCCCGATTCCCAGATCGGGTGGGCGCCCTCGTCATCACCGACACCATGACCCAATGGTCGGAGGACGAGACGGCTTGGGCGCTCAAGCAGGTCGAGCGCCCGGGCCCTGAGTTCGCGAATCCGTCCGAGGCGGGCGCGCGCTACCGGCTCTCGCCGCCGGAGACGAAGGCGCCCGCGGACTGGATCCGCCATCTCGGCGAGGCGGCCGTCGTCGAACGGAAGTGCGGCGTCTGGCACTACGCTTTCGATCGTCGCGTCTTCGCCCAGGCGCGGCCCGACGCCTGGCCGCTCCTGCCCGGCGTCGTCTGCCCCACGCTTGTGGTGCGCGGCGAGGGCAGCCGGATCATGGACCGCGACGCGTGGCTCCGCGTCGCCACCGCGGTGCAGCGCGGCCAGTTCGCCGAGGTGAAGGACGCCTGGCACCACTTGATCCTCGACGACCCCGCGGGCTTCTGCTCGATCGTGACAACCTGGCTCGATCGGGTCGTGACGCCCAGCCCGGCACGCCGCGGGTGACGTTCTTGACGGCGCCTGCGGGCGCCCGTATGCTGAAGCACTTTCCTACGTCACCTGGGTGGAGATGAACGTGGATTCTAGCTCGATGACGACCCGCGATCCGAACTTGCCCGCCGAGTACTCGGCGGGGCTGGACCGGCTCTCCCTGGCGCCGCTGTGGACGGCGCTGCACGCGCTCTTGCCTCAGGAGCGTATGACCCGCGCGGTGCCCCACCGCTGGCGCTGGACCGAGATGCGCGGGCCGCTGCTCGAGGCGGCGCGCCTCGTGCCGATCGAGCAGGCCGAGCGCCGCGTGCTCGTGCTGCGCAACCCGGGCCTGGGTGGAGCGTACGCGGCGACGGCGACCTTGTTCGCGGGGCTCCAGATCATCCTGCCGGGCGAGACGGCGCCGAGCCACCACCACACCCCGGCCGCGCTCAGGCTGATCGTCGAGGGGCGCGGCGCCTTCACGACCGTGGACGGCGTCAAGTGCGCGATGGAGCCGGGAGACCTCATCATCACCCCGCCGATGCGCTGGCACGACCACGGCCACGAGGGGACGGAGCCGGTGATCTGGCTTGACGGGCTCGACATCCCGCTCGTCCGGAGCTTCGAGGCGGCCTGGGCGTCGAAGATGCGCCCGGCGGCCGCCCCCTCGACGACAGGCGATTCCTCCCAGGACGAGTTCACCGCCGCGGGCATGGTGCCCCGCGCCTCGCGGTACGAGGACACGGGCTACCCGCAGGTGCGCTGGCCGTGGAGCACGGTGCGGGGCGCGCTCGAGGCGATGGCGGCTGAGGCGACGGCCGGCCGGCCGGTCGTCCTCCGCTACGTCAACCCGCGCACCGGAACCTTTCCGCTCCGCACGATGGGCTGCGAGGCGCAGTGGCTGCGCCCCAGCGAGCGGACGCCGGCAGAGCGCCGGACTGCGAGCGGGGTCTTCCACGTGATCGAAGGCCGCGGCGAGAGCAAGATCGGGGATGAGACCTTCACTTGGGAGCAGGGCGACTGTGTCGCCGTTCCGCCCTGGCAGTGGGTCCAGCACCAGAACCTCTCGGCGTCGGCTCCGGCCTGTCTTTTCCACTTCAATGACGAGCCGGCGCTGCGCGCGCTCGGGCTCTGGATGGAAGAAACGCGTTAATTCATCACGTGCACCGTGGTGCGCCCGAGCTGAGGGGCGACTCGATCGCCCCGAGTGCCAATCTAAAGGAGCATTGCGCTGAAGGCCCGGCTAGCTCTTGGTCAGCCCGAGGGCGCCCGTGCCGAGGAAGCACTGGGCGAGGATCGCAGCCAGGACGAACAGCGCGTACTCGTAGCCCACCACGTCCGCCTTGCCCCACGCGGCGTCGATGATCACCCCTCGCAGGAAGAACCCCTGGTCGAACTGGAACAGCACTACCGCCCCCATCATGATGGGCAGGTTCGCCATCGCCGCAATGCGAGTGAAGACCCCGAGGATCAGCATGATGCCGCCGACGAAATGGGCGAGGAGTATGTATGACGTGATGTAGTCGCCGAGGGGCAGGCCGAGCCGCTTGGTGATCATCGCGCTGGGCGCGTCGGAAGTGACTACGTCGTAGACGTAGTAGCCGTGGGCGATAAAGACCACGCCCAGCATGATCCGGAGAACGGCGGCGCCGAGTGGGCGCAAAGCAACTTCTACTCCCGGATTCTACCCCGTGCCGCGCGCGGCACTTCAAGAATTCTGGGCTTCGATCTCCCGCGCCGCCGGGAGGCCCGGCAGTGACGTCGCGCAGAGCACGGCTCGCGCGATCGCCGCCGCCACGGCCTCCGCCGCCGCCCTGCCCAGCGACGCGAGATCGGCCCGCGCGTCCCCGACGGACAGGCAGAAGAGGGCGTCGCCGTCCGTCGGCAGGTGAGGGGGAGAGAGCGCCCGCTCGAATCCCTGGAGGCCCAGCCGCGCCACGCGCGCGGCCTCGGCCTTGCCGAGGGCGGCCGACGTGACGACGACGCCGATGGTGGTGTTGACGGGGCGGAATCCGGGAGGCGGTGCGCCGCTCTCGAGGGCCGCGGCTGAGTCCACCAGCCGCCTGCCGTCGGCCGCGTCCCGCGCTCCCGCAATGAGGCGGCCCGTGACGGGGTCGCGCACGTCGCCGACCGCGTTGACGACCATGAGCGCGGCCGTGACGACGCCATCCCGCTCCACGCGCGAGACGCCGAGGCCGCCGCGCATGGCGCGCTCGATGCCGTAGAGCTTCCCCACCGTCGCGCCCGTCCCGGCGCCCACGCTGCCTTCCTCCACCGGCCCCGGCCGGGCCGCGGCGCACGCGGCGTAGCCCATGGCGCGGTCCGGCCGGACGCGGTGATCGCCCACGTTCAGATCGAAGATGATCGCGCCCGCGACGTGCGGCACCACGGTGCGGGAGACCGGGAAGCCCCGGCCATGCTCCTCGAGATACTCCATCGCGCCCCAGACGGCCTCGAGGCCGAAGGCGCTGCCTCCTGCTAAGACGATGCCGTCCACCGTCGGCGCCAGGTGGCGGGGGTCGAGGAACTCGATGCCGTGGACCCCCGCCGCCCAGCCGGCGATCTCGAGCGCGCCCACCGCCGGCCGCTCAGGCAGGATGGCCGTGCAGCCGGTGAGCGACCGGAGATCGGTGACGTGGCCCACGTGGACGCCCGGAATCACGGCCGCACTCTAGCAAATTCTGGCGGCGCCCGACCCCGTGATGCTAGTCTCGAAGTGACATGCGCAGGGATCGCTCCCCAGAGGACGAGCAGGACGCCGGCCCGCTGCGGGACGAGCGGCCGCCGCGGCGTCCCTGGGCCCTCATCGCCGCCTGCCTGGTCCTCGTGGTGCTCTCGGCGGTGCTCTGGGTCAAGTGGTCCGGTGCGCGGCACGAAGCGGCCAAGCTCCAGAAGGAAATGACGCGCGTCTACAAGGAAGCCGAGGACCTGCGACTGCAGGCGGCCCTGGCCCAGGAGCGCATCGGCAAGTTCGAACGGGACCTCCGCGCGCTGCACGCCGAGCGGGAAGCGGCGACCAAGGCGGGGGACGACAAGGCGCGGGGCGCCAAGCCGCCCGCTCGCTGGTAACGCCGAAGGAGGCCGCATGGAACTGATCGGCAGGATCCTCGACGGTTCGATCCCGCAGGACCTCAAAGATGCCCTGCGCCGAGCGGACCCCTCCGGGCCTCGCGTGAGCCATGACGAGAAGATCCGTCACCTGGAGGAAGTCCCGCTGCTCGCCGACTGCACCCAGAAGCAGCTGCGCTCGCTCTCCGACATCTCGCGCGTGGTCGAGGTGCCCGAGGGCACGTCGCTCACGCGGGCCGGGCAGCCCGGCGACGAGTTCTTCGTCATCCTCGACGGGTCGGCGGCCGTGGAGAAGCCGGGTAAGAAGCGGGTCTTCCTCAAGCCCGGCGATTTCTTCGGCGAGATGAGCCTCCTCGACGGAGGACCGCGCTCCGTGACGGTGCGGGCGGCGACGTCGCTCCGCGTGCTGGTGATCGACAGGAAGAACTTCCAGGAGCTGTTGCGCGAGGTGCCCGAGCTGACCCAGCGGCTCCTCGTCACGCTGTCCCGCCGCATCCGCTCGCTCGAGAGCGCCGACCGCAGCTGACCTGTTGAGACGTTGCGACTGGGTAGGAGCGCTAGCTGGCGGCGCGGTCCCAGGCTTTGAGCAGGCGGTCGTTGTTTTCGCGGGTGCTGACGGCGATCCGGAGATGGCCGGGGAAGCCCACGGCCGCGCCGTCCCGCACCAGGATCCCCGCCTTGAGGAGAGCCGCCCTGAGCGCATCCGCCTGCCCGCCGACACGCGGGAGGATGAAGTTCGACTGTGAGGGGGGCGCGGGCGCGCCGCGCCGCGCCACTTCAGCGAGGAGCCTCGGGCGCTCGGCGAGGATGAGCGCGCGGGTCCGCTCGAGATGCGCGGCATCCTCGAGCGCCGCGACGCCCGCGACCTGGGCGAAGCGATTGACGTTGAAGGGTGCGCGCACGCGGCCCAGCCAGCTGATAACCTCCTCCTGCGCCACCGCATAGCCCACCCGCAGCCCCGCCAGCCCCGCGATCTTCGAGAAGGTGCGGAGCGAGATCAGCCGCGGGTACCGCTTCGCGAGCGGGACGCCGTCTGCCGTCTCCGGATCGTCGCAGAAATCGCGGTACGCCTCGTCGAGGACCACGAGCGGCGGGTCATCGCCGAGCGCGGCGAGGAACCGCTCGAGCGGCTCGCGTCTGATAATGGTCGTCGCCGGGTTGTGAGGCGTGCAGAGGAAGACGGTCTTGGTGCGCGGGGTCACGCGCGCCAGGATGTCGTCGAGGTCGGTGTCGTAGCCCTTGAGCGGGCTTCTGATGGGCGTGGCGCCCGAGAGGCGCGCCTCGATGTCGTAGGGCTCGAAGGCCGGGTGCGGCATCAGGATCTCGTCGCCGGGCTCGAAGGCCGCGCGCGCGATGAGCCCCAGGATCTCGTCGCCGCCGTTGCCGGCGATGATCCAGCCTGGCGGAACACCCAGCCGCCGCCCGATCGCTTCGCGGAGCGCCGTCGAGCCGCCGTCCGGGTAGAGGTGGGCGCGCGGCGCTTCGCGGCGCAGCGCTTCGATGACCATCGGGGAAGGGCCCAGCGGGCTCTCGTTGGCCGAGAGCCTGAGGATGGCCGCCAGCCCCAGCTCCTTCTCGAGCGCCTCGAGCGGCTTGCCTGCCTCATAGGGCGTCACTGCCGAGAGCGCCTCGCGCCAGATCCGTCTCATGGGCCGTTATTGTAATTCGAGGCGCAGCCGGAGGCGAGCCGAGTGCTGGGTAGATCGTTCGAGGCGCAGCCGGAGGCGAGCCGAGTGCTGGGTAGATCATCCCGCCGTCCAAGTCCGCGCCACGTTTGACATCCCTGGCCCTGCCATGTAGGGTTTCGACATGTCTGCGGACTTGTTCCGCCAACTCCGGCGCGTGGAGGCGCAGGCGGAGCGGGGCTTCGAAGGCACGGCCGCCGAAGGTGCGGAGCGCCGGCGCCGGCTGAGGCTCGAGCTCCTCCGCCAGCACCTTGCCCAGAACGTCGATTTCCTCAAGGCCGCCCACCTCGGCGGCG
This sequence comes from Candidatus Methylomirabilota bacterium, assembly GCA_035936835.1. Lineage (NCBI taxonomy): Bacteria > Methylomirabilota (SeqCode) > Candidatus Methylomirabilota bacterium. Next base: position 50,746 of record DASYVT010000113.1, read on the forward strand.
CCTCGGGCCAGCAGTCGGTGCAGGCCTATGCGGCCTTCATGGACGGCTTCCTCTCGACGATCTTCCGCCTGGCCGTGGAGGACGCCAAGAAGGAGGGCGCCGTCCCCGGGGTGATCGTGCTCGTGGCCCTGGGCGGCTACGGGCGCGGGGAGCTGGGCCCGCTCTCCGACTTGGACCTCATGGTCATCTACGACGGGGAGATGGGGCCCTTCGTCCAGCGCGTCACACAGGTGCTGCTCTACACGCTGTGGGACCTGGGGTTGACGGTCGGGCATTCGGTCCGGAGTCTTCCCGACTGCGTCGCCATGGCCCGCACGGATTTCGCGTCGCGTACCTCCATGCAGGAGGCGCGCTACGTGGTCGGCGACCGGCGGCTCTTCCAGCGCTTCCGCCGCGTGCTGGCCGAGAACGTCTACCGCAAGGACTTCGGCCAGTTCCTGGAGACGGCGCTGACCGAGCGGGACCAGCGCTACCGGAAGTTCGGCGGCTCGCCCTACATGGGCGAGCCCAACGTCAAGGAGTCGGCGGGCGGCCTGCGAGACCTCCACACGGCGATGTGGCTCGCCTCGACCAAGTTCGGCGCGCGCACCCTGCGGGATCTCCTCGAGAAGGGGCTGATCACCCAGCGCGAGGAGCGGCTGACGGACGCGGCCCTGACCTTTCTCTGGCGCGTGCGCAACGAGCTCCACTTCCTCTCGGGCCACAAGAACGACGTGCTCTCGCGCGACGTCCAGCCGCAGATCGCCAAGCGCTTCGCGTACGAGAGCGACGAGGTCTCGCTCGACGTCGAGAAATTCATGCGCGACTACTACCTCCACGCCCGCGTCATCCACCGGGTGTCGAGCCGCCTGATCGCGCGCTGCCAGGAGACGCTCTCGCGGAGAGGCACCGCGCTGCGCCGGCTCCGCCAGGAGGCGCTGGCCGACGGGCTCTTCGTGATGGACGAGCGCATCCACCTCGTCCACCCCGACGGGCGCGACTTCCGCGCCGAGCCCGCGCGGCTCATGAAGGCCTTCTGGCACTCGCACCGGCTCGGGTTCGAGCTGGGCGTGGACGTGGAGCGGGCGGTTGAGGAGGCCCTCGACCTCGTGGACGACGGCTTCCGCCGCTCGCCGGAGGCGCGCGAACTCTTCCTCGACATCTGCCGCAACTGGGGACGCGTGGCGCAGACGCTCCGCCAGATGCACGAGGTGGGCTTTCTCGGGCGCTACCTGCCCGAGTGGGACGCGCTGACCTGCCTCGTCCAGTACGACGTCTACCACAAGTTCACGGCGGACCAGCACTCGCTCCTCGCCGTGGAGAATCTCGAGGCGCTGGCGCCCGGCGCGTCCGCCTCCTCCGAAGGGATCGCGCAGGTCCTGAACGAGGTCCACCGGCCGGACCTGCTGATGCTGGGCATGCTCCTGCACGACATCGGCAAGGGCAAGGGGCACGGCCACGTCGCCAAGGGCATTCCGCTCGCCGAGGAGCTGACGGCGCGCATCGGGCTCGAGGGAGAGGCCGCAGGCGCGGTGGTCTTCCTGGTCGCCCAGCACGTCGCGCTCTCGCACATCGCCCAGCGGCGTGACGTCAACGATCCCAAGACGGTCGAGGCGCTGGCCGCGCTCTGCGGCACGCCCGAGCGCCTCCGCAAGCTCTACCTTCTCACCTTTGCCGACATGCGTGCCGTCGGCCCCGGCGTCATGACGGGCTGGCAGGCGCAGATCCTCTGGGAGCTCTATGGCGCCGCGCTCCAGCGGTTGACGGGCGGCCGCCCTGAGAAGCTCACGCTCCAAGACGTCGCCCAGCGCGTCCTGACCGAGCTCCGGGACGCAGGCCTCAAGCGCGCGGTGCCGGGGCACCTCGCCATGACCTCGGAGCGCTACTTGGCGACGACACCGCCGGCGAGGATCGCCGCGCACATGCGGCTCATCGAGCGCCTCGAGGACGAGCCGGTGGCGACCGAGCTCTTCCACCACCCGGACCTGGGCTCCTCGGACCTCGTCATCGTCACGCGCGACGTGCCGGGGCTCTTCTCCCTCATCGCGGGCAGCCTGGCCGCCAACGGCATCAACATCCTCTCGGCCCAGATCCACACACGCGCCGACGGCGTCGCCATCGACACCTTCCAGGTCAACGACCCCTTCGGCGAGGCGGTGACCGAGGAGGCGCGCTGGCGCCGGACGCTCCAGTCGCTGCGCCGCGTGCTCCTGGGCGAGCAGACGGTGGAAGAGCTCCTGGCCGCGCGGCGGGGCAGCCGCTCCGGCGACGAGCCGGTCCCGGGCCCGGCCAAGGTCTCCGTCGACAACCACCTGTCGGACACGCACACCGTGGTCGAGGTCAAGTGCCCCGACCGCGTGGGCCTCCTCCACCTCATTACCCGGACGCTGGCGGGGTTCGAGCTGTCGATCGCGAGCGCGCGCATCGCCACGGACATCGACCACGCCTTCGACACCTTCTACGTCGCGGACCCGCACGGCCTCCGCATCGAAGATCCCGACGAGATGGCCCGCGTGCGGGGAGCGCTGGAAGACGCGCTCCTGAAGCCGCTGTAGATGCTCGGTCACTACAAGGCCCCGCTGCACCGTTTCTTCGACCCTGTCGCGCGGCTCCTCTTTCGCGCGCGGGTCCGCCCGAACCATCTCACCGTGCTGGGGCTCGGCGTGAGCATCGCCGCGGCCTACGTCTTCTCCGTGGGGCGCCTGCGCTGGGGGGCGGCGCTGCTCGCGGTGGCGGGGCTCTTCGACTTCTTCGACGGTGCGGTCGCGCGCCTCGCCGGCTCGGACAGCGACTACGGCGCGTTCCTCGATTCCGTGGTGGATCGCTACTCGGACCTGGCCGTCCTGCTCGGCATCCTGGTCTACTACGAGCACACGACCGACACGCCGGGCGCGATCCTGACCATGGCCACGCTCGCCGGCACGGTCATGGTCAGCTACACGAAGGCGCGCGCCCAGTCCATCGGCGTGAGTTGCGAGATCGGCGTGATGGAGCGTCCGGAGCGGCTCATCGCTCTCATCGTGGGGGCGACGTTCCATCTGCTCACGCCCGTCATGGCGCTGCTCGCCCTGCTGACCAACCTGACGGCGATCCAGCGGATCGTCTACACCCGGAAAATCGCCCGCGACACGTCCCTGCGGTAGACTCGAAGTATGCGACGGGCGCTCGCTGCCGTCGGATGCCTCGCCCTCCTGGTCCTCACCGTCCCCGTCCGGGCGGCAGGACCCGCGGTCCCGCGCTTGTCGCCCGAGGCGCGCGAGCGCTTCGCCGCCGCGCTCGGGGCGTACAGGGCCCAAGACTGGGCGCAGGCCGCGCGCGAGCTGGGCGACGTCAGCCGCATCGCATCCCCCATCGCCGAGTACGCGCTGCTCCACCAGGCCGAGAGCCTGGCGCGCCTTGGCGACGCCTCCGCCGCGCGCGCCGCGGCGCTGCAGGCCGCCGACGCCGCGCCCGACAGCCGCGCCGCGGCGCCCGCGCTTCTCCTTGCCGCCGAACAGGCTTCGCGGATTGGAGACGACGCGGGCGCGGCCGGGCTCTGGCGCCGCTTCCTCGACCGGTTCCCCGACGACGCCCAGGCGCCGCGGGCGCGGCTCCGCATGGGCCAGTCTCTCGCCGCGGCCGGCCGCGCGGGCGAGGCCGCGGTCGCGTTCCGCGATCTCTGGCTCTCAGCCCCCGCCACGCCGCAGGCCGATGCGGCGGCGCGGGAGCTTCGCGCCCTCGAGGCGCGAGGCCTTCCCGTCGCCCCACTCACCCCGGTCCAGCGCGTCGAGCGCGCGGAGCGCCTGGCGGCAGCCGGTGTCGGTGACCAGGCGCGCACCGAGGCGGAGGCGGTCCTCGCCGGAGCGCGGCCCGTGGACTTGACGCTGAGGGCGCTCCGCGTGGTGGTGGACGGCGCGCGGCGCTCGGGGCGGGACGATGTGGCGCTCGCGGCGGTCAACCGCGGGCTCGGGCTGTCGCCCGCCGACAAGCGCGCGCCGTGGCTCCTCGAGTCGGCGAAGATCCAGCAGAGGAAGAACCGGGACGGCGCGATCGCCGCCGTGGACCGGCTCGCTGCCGATTCCCCGAAGGCGCCGGAAGTCCCCGAAGCGCTCCTTCTCAAGGCGCGGCTCCTCGAATCGGGCCCCGACCCGAAGTCGGCCGAGCCCGCCTATCTCAGGCTGGCGCACGGCTATCCGGAGTCCGAGGAGGGGCTGCGCGCGGCGTGGCGGCTCGGCTGGCTTTCGTGGCTGCGCGCAGAGTATGCCGAGGCCGCCGAGCGCTGGGGCCGCATCCAGGGCGTCCGGACGGCCAGCCCGGGCTATCGCGACGCCTCGATGTACTGGATCGGGCGCACGCATGAGCAGCGTGGAGATGCGGAGGGCGCGGCCAGGCAGTTCGCCAATGTCGTGGCCGAGGCGCCGCGCAGCTACTACGGCGTATTGGCCGCTCGCCGCGCGCCTCGCGCCCAGGCGAACCCGGCGCGCAACCCCGCCTCGGCCCAGCTCGCGGCCTCGCTGCCGGTCGACCCGCGCGAGACGCTCCAGGCCGACGCGCCATACGCGCGGGTCGAGGCGCTCCGCGCCGTCGGGCTCGGCGATTTCGCCGACGAGGAAATGGACGAGGCCGTGCGGGGTTCGACGGGCGACCCCCGTCGGCTCTACGCGCTCTCGGCCGCCTACGCGCAGGAGGCGCGACACTTCCAATCGCTTCGCATCCTGAGGCGGCATTTCATCGGCCTCGCCCGAAGCGCCCCACCCTCGCTACCGCGGGCCTTCTGGGACTTCTTCTACCCGCTCGGCTGGCGCACGGAGCTGAACGACGCCGCTACGCGCGCGGCGCTGGACCCGTATTTCGTCGCCGCCGTCGTGCGCGAGGAATCATCTTTCGACCCGCAGGCGCGATCGCGCGTGGGCGCGCGCGGGCTCATGCAGCTCATGCCCGACACCGCGCGCCAGCTGGCCAAGGGGCGCGGGCTGCCGGCGGGCGACGACATGCTGGCCGATCCCGGCGCCAACCTCGCTCTCGGCAGCCTCTACCTGGCGGGGCTCATGAAGGAGTTCGGGGAGCCGCGGCTGGCCATCGCTGCCTACAACGCGGGGCCCGCGCGGGTGCGCGAATGGTGGAAGGCGCGGGCCACGGACGATGTCGAGGTCTGGGTGGAGCTCATTCCCTTCGATGAGACGCGGTTCTTCGTGCGGCGCGTGATGCTCTCGTGGGAGGAGTACCGCCGCCTCTACGGCGCGCCGCTGGCGGGCGCAAGGCCGTGACGACGCCGGCCACGGCCGGCTTCTGGCGCCGGCTGCTGGCCCACTGCCTCGACTGCCTGGTCGGCCTCGCCGCCTGGCTCCTCTGCTCGATGTGGCTCGTGATCGGCCTCTGGGCGCTCGAGAACCCGCCGCGCGATCTCCTCGACCTGGCGCTGGTGCTCCTGACCACGCCGGCGCTGGCGTTCGCGCTCCACATCGCCTACCACGTCGTGCTCGTCGGGGGCTGCGGCCAGTCGCTCGGCAAGATGGCGCTGGGGATCGTGGTGATCGGGCGCGACGGCGGCGCGGTCGGCTATGGACGCGCGGGGCTCCGGTGTCTCGGCGGGCTCCTCTCCCTTGCGAGCTTCGGGCTGGGCTATGCGGGCGTGCTGTTCACGGCGGAGCGGCGGGGCCTGGCAGATTGGCTCGCAGGCACGAGGGTGGTCGTGGTGTCAGCGGCGCCGGCTGCCGCAGCGCCGGGCCCGGCGGAGATGAGCCCGCTCGGCGCCTGAACGCAGCCCGGCTCAGGGCTTGGGCGCGGCCTCCGCCACGGGCAGGGGTTCCAGAGGCTCGAGCGCGCTGAGCCGCTCTTTGAGCGACGGGCGGATGTCCAGCGCGCCGCCCGCGCCGGCCAGGCTCCTGACCGGCGCCTCGTCCACGGCGCGGAGCGCCTCGGCAAGGCTCCGGCGCGGCGTTGGCTCGCCCATGTCGCGCAGGATCTCCACGGCGCGCTGGTCGGCCGCGAGCTCCTGCTTGCGCGAGAAGGCGCGCACCACCAGCGGGTTGACCATGAAATCGAGCAGCCCCACTCCGGGGACGAACAAGCCCGCGGCGCCGAAGCCCCCGGTCATGCCGACAGCCATGCGCCGCCGTGTGCCGATATGGTCGAGCACCTCGTGGGCCACCTCGTGGGCGATCACGGCCTGGAGCACCGGCGTCGGCATCCGCGCGAGCCCGTCCGAGAAGTAGAAGGTCGCGTCCTCGTCCGTGAAGGCCGTCGGGTGCCGGGTCTTGATGAGGGCAAAGGTGTAGCGCGCCGGGTCGTCGCCGGCGGCCACTGCCGCGCGGTGCAGCGTGTTGGCCACGCGGAGGGTGTTCGGGTCGCCGGGCGGGGGGTAATAGGTCCCGGCGGGCAACCCCGCGCAGCCTGCGACGAAGATGGCCAGGACGAAGAGCGGCACCGCGGCCCAGCGTGCCATAGGACCTAATATCGTAGACCCAGGGGCCGCCCATGCCCCAAGGAAAAGGGACGCTTAGGGGCCGGCCAGATCGGGAGGCCCGGGAGTTCACAGCCGCGTGACACGGCTCCCGGCGAACCTGTTAGCATCGAAGGTGAGTCTCACCACCAGGGAGGCCACAACGCATGCTCGTCAGGCGCGATAGCGACAGAAGGCTCCGCGGAGAGGGCATCCCCTCCCGGGAGATCACAGACCACGGGGTGTACCTCAACCGCCGGGCCTTCATGACAGGCGCCGCGGCGCTGGCGCTCCTGCCCTGGGGCCGGGAGGCATTCGCCCAGGGCGCTCTCGAGCCGCTCCAGGCCTCGAAGAGCGCTGCCTATCAGGTGCAGGACGCGCTGACCCCGTACAAGAGCGTGACGACCTACAACAACTTCTACGAGTTCGGCACCGACAAGGGCGACCCTGCGGCCCATGGCGCGTCGCTCAAGACCCGCCCGTGGACCCTCAAGGTGGACGGGCTCTGCGCCAAGCCCAAGACCTTCGACATCGACGAGCTGCTCAAGTTCCCGCTCGAAGAGCGTGTCTACCGCCTGCGCTGCGTCGAGGCCTGGTCCATGATCATCCCGTGGATCGGCTTCCCGCTCTCCGCCCTGCTCAAGCGGGTCGAGCCCACGGGGCAGGCCAAGTACGTGGAGTTCACCACGCTCGTCAACCCGAAAATGTTCCCCGGCCAGAAGCGCGGGCTCTTCGGCTTCGTGATCGACTGGCCGTACACGGAAGGGCTGCGCCTCGACGAGGCGATGCACCCGCTGACGCTCATGACGGTCGGCCTGTACGGCCAGGTGCTGCCCAACCAGAACGGCGCGCCGATTCGCGTGGTCGTGCCATGGAAGTACGGCTTCAAGAGCGCCAAGTCGCTGGTGCACATCCGGTTCACGTCCGAGGAGCCCAAGACCTCCTGGAACAAGGCGTCGCCCGACGAGTACGGCTTCTACTCGAACGTCAACCCCCAGATCAGCCACCCGCGCTGGAGCCAGGCGACCGAGCGGCGCATCGGCGAGCTGCGGCGCCGCGATACGCTCATGTTCAACGGCTACGCCGACCAGGTCGCGTCGCTCTACAGCGGGATGGACCTCAAGAAAGCCTTCTAGACGCCCAATGGGCTACCGGGTTCGCGTCGCGCTCAAAGCCGCCGTCTGGATCGGCAGCCTCTGCCCGCTCGGCGTGCTGGTGCGCGGCTTCCTGACGGACGACCTCGGCGCCAATCCCATCGACTACATCACCCGCACGCTCGGCCTGACGGCCCTCGTGCTGCTGCTGACGAGCCTCGGCATGACACCGCTCCGCGCGCTCTTCGGCTGGTCCTGGCCGATTCAGATGCGGCGACTGTTCGGGCTCTTCGCCTTCTTCTACGTGTGCCTCCACTTCGCCGTGTGGATCGGTCTCGACCACTTCTTCGCCTGGCGGCGCATGTGGGAAGACGTGCTCAAGCGCCCGTTCGTCACGGTGGGCATGCTGGCGCTCCTGCTGCTGATCCCGCTGGCGGCGACCTCCACCTCGGGGATGATCAAGCGGCTGGGCGGGGCCAACTGGCGGCTCCTGCACAAGCTCGCGTACGTGATCGGGGGCCTGGGTGTGCTGCACTTCCTGTGGCTGGCGAAAAAGGGGCGGACGACGCCGTACTATTTCGCGATCGCGCTGGCGGTCCTGCTGGGCGTGAGGCTCTGGGGCTGGCTGGGCCGGCGCGCGGCACGCCTCCGGCCGGTGCTGGCTGACGACGGCCGGAACCGGGCGCCCCGGCCGTCGTAGCCCGTCTCGGCGCTACTTGGCCGGCGTGTAGTAGGGGTTGGTGCCCGACGCGTGGTCGGTTGAGTCCAGCACTTCCTCGATCTCGGGCATCTCTTCCTTGATCAGGCGCTCGATGCCGGCCTTGAGCGTCACGTCCGCCGCGCCGCACCCCTGGCAGCCGCCGCCCATCTGTATGTAGACCTTCTTGTCCTTCACGTCGACGAGCTGAACGAAGCCGCCGTGCCCCGCCACCGCGGGGTTGATGGTCGAGTCGATCAGCTCCTGCACCCTGGTCATCAGATCGTCGCTCATGGGCCCACCTCCCTGGGGCCCATAGCTTACACCCGATCGGCTCCCTCGCGCCTTGACAGTGACGGCGCCGGCCCCTAGCATCGCCCGAGACCCCCCACCCGGAGGATTCAGCCATGGACTACGCGGAGTACCGGCACCTGACCTTCGACCGCCGCCCGAGCGGCGTCGTGCTCATCACCATCAACCGCCCCGAGGTGATGAACGCGACCAACGCGCGGCTTCACTGGGAGCTGACCCAGGTCTGGCTGACCATCGACGCCGACCCGGCCGCCCGGGTCGCCCTCGTCACCGGCGCGGGACGCGCCTTCTCGGCGGGCGGCGACATGTCGCTGGTGGAGGAGATGGCGGGCAACGCCGCCGCGGCGGCCCGCACCATGCGCGAGGCCTCCGACCTCGTCTACAACATCATCAACCTCGACAAGCCCGTCGTCTCGGCGATCAACGGCCCTGCGGTAGGCGCCGGGCTCGTCGTCGCGCTCCTCGCGGACGTGAGCATCATCGCCGAGACCGCGCGCATCACCGACGGCCACACGCGGCTGGGGGTCGCGGCCGGCGACCACGCCGCCATCATCTGGCCGCTCCTCTGCGGCATGGCCAAGGCCAAGTACTATCTCCTGACGAGCGAGTTCCTCGACGGGCGCGAGGCCGAGCGCATCGGGCTCGTGAGCCGGGCCGTGCCGGCCGACAAGGTCCTGGACGTCGCGTGGACCGTGGCCGAGTCGCTGGCGCGGGGCAGCCAGCCCTCGATCCGCTTCACCAAGCGCGCGCTCAACAACTGGCTGAGACAAGCGGGACCGATCTTCGACCAGTCGCTGGCCCTCGAGATGCTGACCTTCATGGGCGACGACGTCCGCGAGGGCATCCAGGCGATCCGCGAGAAGCGCCAGCCGGTCTTCCCCTCGGCGCGGTGACCCGGGGCCTCGCGCTCGCCCTGCTGCTCTGCTGGCCCGGCTGGGCCGCCGCCCAGTCCCCAGGCTGGGAGGAGATCCTCGGCGCGGCCGACCGCGCGTTGGAAGCCGGGCAGGTCGGGGACGCCGAACGCCTCTACGTCGCCGCGATTACGAAGGCGGAGAGCTTCGGCGAGTCCGACCTGAGGCTCGCCCGGAGCCTGAGCGCCCTCGGTGTCTTGTATCGCGAGCAGGGCCGTTACCGCGACGCATCGCCGCTCTTCGGCCGCGCGCTGTCCGTGACCGAGAAGGCCGTGTCGCCGGGCGACCGAGCCCTCGTCCCGGCTCTCAACAACCTGGGCGCCGTGTGGCTCCAGCAGGGGCAGGCGTCCGCCGCCGAGCCGCTCTTCCGCCGCTCCATGGCGATCGCCGAGAAGGCGCTCGGTCCCGACGACCCTTCGACGGCCGCCTCCATGGCCGGGCTCGCCGCCGTGTACCAGGCCCGCGCGCGCTACGCCGAGGCCGAGCCGCTCTATCGCGGCGCCATCCGCATCTACGAAAAGGCTCTGGGCCTCGCCGACCCCGTGGTGGCGCGGCCGCTGTCGAGCCTGGGCGGTCTATTCAGGGAGCAGGGGCGCTACCGCGACGCCGAGCCGCTCTATCGGCGCGCGCTGTCCATCGTCGAGCAGGCGCTCGGCCCCGACCACATCCAGACGGCCTTGCCCCTGGGCGGCCTGGCCGCGCTCTACAACGCGCAGGGGCGGTACCGTGAGGCCGAGCCGCTCTACCGCCGCACGCTCGCCATCCAGGAGCGCGCGTTGGGTCCCGATCACCCGGCGCTGGCGGGCACGCTCAATGACCTCGGCGACCTCTACCGCGTGCAGGGGCGCTACGTCGACGCCGAGCCGCTCTTCCTCCGCAGCATCGCCATCCGGGAGGCGCGGCTGGGCCCGCGGCACCCGGACGTGGGGGCGACGCTCGGCAACCTCGGGCTCCTCTACTTCGACCAGCGGCGCTACGCCGACGCCGAGGCCGCCTACAAGCGCGCGCTGGCCATCCTCGATCCGGGCCCCGGCCGCGAGACTCCGGTGGTGACCGAGTCGTTGAACAACCTGGCGGAGCTCTACCGGGTCCAGGGGCGCTACGCCGAGGCGGAGCCGCTCTACCGCCGCGCGCTCTCGATCCGCGAGCAGGCGTTAGGTCCCGAGCATCCGAGCGTCGCCACGAGCCTCAACAACCTGGCGGCCTTCTACCATGTCCAGGGGCGCTACGCCGAGGCCGAGCCGCTCTACAGGCGCACGCTCGTCATCCTCGAGAAATCAGTAGGCCCGGCGCATCAACGCGTCGGCATCACGCTCAACAACCTGGCGGAGGTCTACCGCGCCCAGGGGCGCTGGGAGGACGCGGCCCGGCTCTACCCGCAGGCGATCGCCATCGTCGAGAAGAATCTCGGCCCGGATCACCCGACGCTGGCGGGCCTGCTGGAGAACTACGCCGGGGTGCTTCGCCGCGCCCGCCGGGACGCCGAGGCGCTCGAGATCGACGAGCGCGCCCGCGACATCCGCGCGCGCCACTCTATACAAAACCCCCGCCGCTAGAAGGCCGGCGAGAAGGGTCCAGATGCGAGGCGGCGCCCGATGGCCGCACGCGAGGCGTACTCCTGTACGTTGAGCGAGGAGCGACCGAGCCAACGAAGCAGATGGGCCCTTATCGGCGGCCTGGTCAGGTGTCGCCGCGGGGGCGGCGGCGGGGGCGGCGCGGGCCGGGGTCGAGCTCGACCACGAGGCCGTCGCCCCAGCCGTATTTCCTCTTCGAGCGCGCCTGGATGTCGCGGACCAGCGCGGGCGCCGTCTCGGCCCTGACCACACGCGCCCGCCCACGGAGCCGAGCCGTGCCGACCCGCCAACGCACGCGCGGCTCGATCAGGAGGTTCTGGACCCAGTGGGCGCGCGGGCCGTGCTCGGACACGAGGTAGTAGCTGCGCCCTCGGCGCGTGAACCAGATCTCGATCTGGCGCGCGTGCCCGGTCTTCCTGCCGCGCGTCGTGAGGTAGAGGAACTCCTGCTCGTCGCCCGCCGCCGGGTGCGCCATCCTCGCGCTACGGGCGCGCGACGCGGGCCGGCTGCCCTGACCACTCCCAGCCGACCGTCGTGCGAGAGACGCCGAGGAGAAGGCCGCAGAGCGCGGACGGGTGGACCCAGAGCCCGTCGAGCTCGGTCGCGGGGTCCGGGCCGCGGGTCGTGAAGCGGCCGCCGCGCGCCGCGAGCCGCTCGATGATGGGCCGGACGTCGTCGGCCTCGACGTAGCACATGTAGAGCGAGTCGCCGCGCTTGGCGACCCAGCGCCCCATGGCCGACTTGGAGTTGGTCACCTGCGAGATCTCGATACGGTCGAGACGGTCCTTCGGGTTGAACATGGCCAGCGTGCCGACGTAGCCGAAGCGCTCGCTCGCGATCGGCGAGACCCGCGACGGGTCGAGGTCGAAGATCCGCCTGTAGCGGTCGGCCGCCGCGCGCCAGTCGGAGATGAGCGTGTTGGTCACCTCGTAGAGATGGCTGACGAGCCCGACGGAGGGGCGCGCGGCGTCGGGCGTAAGCACCACGCGCATGCCGAGGGTTACCGACGGCTCGAGGTAGACCTGCGCGCCCTCCGAGGCGAAGCGGCAGCCGTGGCGCTCGAGGTTGGCCGTCAGCGCCGCCATGTCGCGCGTCGAGAAGCCTGCGGTCATCAGCCCCTCGCCCTGGGCGCTCAAGTGCTCGGCGGCCGGACCCGGGCCCGAGGGCTCGCAGAGCTCCACCTCGCTCGAGCCCAGGGCCAGGACGAGCCGCGCGGCGCCGAGATACGCGCTCGGCGCCGCGCGCACGGGTTGAGCGCCCAGCACCTCGCCGAAGGTCCGCGCGGCAGCCTGCCTGTCCTTGACGACGAGCTGCACCCGGTCGACCCGCTCGAGCATGCCGCCTCCCGGAGGGCGGGGCTCATTCGCCGCCGCCTCTGTGCGATAATCCTGACACAAAACGCCCGGATCCGGTCGGAGACCCGAGGGCTCCCGAGGACAGAGACATGCCGAAGCTCAAGAAGCCGCAGGTTGTGGAGACGGCCGCACCCGAGCTGGCGCGGCCCGACTGGATCCTGGTGGCGCTGGCCCTCGTGGGGCTGGGCGTCGCGGGGTACCTAAGCGCGCTCAAGCTCGGCGGCACCCAGGCCTTCCTCTGCCGGGGCGGCAGCGGCTGCGATCTCGTCCAGGCGAGCCGCTATTCGCTGCTGGCCGGCGTGCCGACCGCGATGTGGGGCGCCGGAATCTACCTGGCCATCGCCGTGCTCGCCGCGATGCCGCGGACCGCGCGCCGCTGGCAGGCGGCCTTCATGCTGGTTTCCGGCGCCGTCGCCTTTTCCCTCTACCTGACGTACATCTCGATCTTCGTCATCGGCGCGACCTGCCCGTACTGCCTAGGCTCGGGCGGGATCTCCGTGGCGCTCCTCGTGGCCATGCTGTGGCGGCGCCCACCGGCGCAGGGCCGGCAGGCCGCGGTCTACAAGCCCGGCAGGCTGGCGGCGCTCGGGATCACCGCGGGCATCTTCACCGTCGTCTTCGGCGCCTTCATCTTCGCCGCCGACTTCTCGGTGCCGGCCGGCTACCAGTCCGCGCTCGCCCAGCACCTGGCGAAGAGTCAGGGCATCTTCTACGGCGCCTTCTGGTGACCCGCGTGCACAGAGCAAAAGGCCCGGTTCGGGTCTGCCGCGCGAGAGCTTCCGTACATCGAGTGCGATCCCAAGGGCGTCAACCCGCGCCAGGATCTCTGTGAGAAGGTGCCCGTGCGCTCCTATCCGACCTGGGTGATCGACGGGCAGAAATACGAGGGCGTCATGTCCCTCGACAGGCTGGCCGAGCTGTCGAAGTTCCGCTACGCCACGCCGACTGCGGCAAAGCCGTGACAGGGGCCGAGCTCTCCTCGCTGATGGCGGGCCCGAGCCCGCACGCGGTCCTCGACCTGCGCGAGCGGGCCGCGTACGCGGGCGGCCATATCTTCCGGGCCACCAATTTGCCGCGCTGCCTCCTCGAGTTCCGGCTGTTCCAGCTGGTGACGGCCAAGCGCACTCCGATAGTTCTCTGCGATGCGGACGGGCGGCTCGCGGCCCTGGCGTTGCCCGCGGTGCGCGCCATGGGCTTCACCGACGTGCGGGTGCTCGACGGCGGCCTCGAGGCGTGGCGCCGCGAGGGGCGCGGGACGATCACCGGCATCAACGTGCCGAGCAAGGCCTTCGGCGAGTGGGCGCTCCACACGCTGCGCACGCCGCAGATCCCGCCGCATGAGCTCCAGGCGTGGATCGACGGCGGCCGCGACATGGTCATCGTGGACTCGCGGACGCCCGAAGAATACGCGCGCGGCTGCATCCCCGGGGCCTGGAGCATGCCGGGGGGCGAGCTCATGCTGCGGATCGGCGAGCTGGCGAAGAGCCCCAAGACGACCATCGTTGTCCACTGCGGCGGCCGGACGCGGAGCTACATCGGCGCCGAGTCGCTTCGCCGTATGGGGCTGCCCAATCCCATCGTCGCGCTCGAGAACGGCACAATGGGCTGGGAGCTGGCCGGGCTGACCCTCGAGCGCGGCGCCGACCGCCGCGTGGCGGAGGTTTCCGAGGCGAGCCGGAAGCGCGCGGCGGCCGCGGCTTTGCTGATCGCGAAGGACGACGGCATCGCCTCGATCGCGCCGGCCGCGCTCGAAGCGCTCTGGGCCCGTCGCGCCGAGGAGAACGTGGCGCTCCTCGACGTGCGCACGCGCGAGGAGTACGAGGAGGGTCACGTGGCGGGCGCCACCTGGGCGCCCGGCGGCCAGGCCGTCCAGGCGACCGATGAGTACATCGCCGTCCGCGCCGCGCGGGTGGTGCTGGTCTGCGACGGCGCGGGGCGGTCGACCATGACCGCCGCGTGGCTCAAGCGCATGGGGATGCCCGAGGTCTCCGTCCTGGCGGGCGGCCTGCCCGCGTGGAAGGCGGGCGGCGGCGCTGTCGAAACCGGCCACCCGGATCCCGAGCCCTGGGGTTATGTTGCAGCGCGAGCCGCCGTCGGCACGCTCGGCCCCGTCGAGCTCTTGGCCGCTCTCGGCGGCGCGCAGGCGCCACCCGCTCCCGCGAAGGCTCTCCCCGCTCCCGCGAAGGCTCTCCCCGCCCCCGCGAAGGCTCCCCCCGCCCCCGCGAAGGCTCCAATGGTCCTGAGCGTGGACCAGAGCGACGTGTATGCGCGCGGCCACGTGCCGGGCGCGGCGTGGCTCTGCCGGAGCCGCCTCGAATGGAAGGCGCCCCAGGCGCTGTCCGACCGCGCGCAGGCGCTCGTCCTCACGTGCCGCGACGGGCGCCACTCGACGCTTGCCGCCGCCGCGCTCGCGCGGCTCGGGTATGCGTCGGTCCGCGTGCTCGAGGGCGGCACCCAGGCCTGGGAGCGCAAGGGGCTGGCGCTCGAGACGGGCAAGACCCTGCTCCTCGACGAGACCGACGACGTCGTGCTCAAGCCCTACGAGAAGGGCCGCGAAGCCATGGAGGCGTATCTGAAATGGGAAGTCGATCTCGACCCCGCCGCCCTCGACGCCGCGCGGTCAAAGTAGCCCGGAAGGCGAAGCGCCCCGCGCGCTCCGCGAAGCGCCGGCCGGCGCGCGCGAAGCCGGTGCGGCTCAAGGCGCCCGGCGCCCTCGTCAGCACCGAGTGGCTGGCCGCCCACCTGTTAGAGCCTCGCGGGGGCGCGGCTGAGCCTCGCGGGGGCGCGGCTGGCCCGCGCGTGCGCGTCCTGGACGGGACGTGGCACATGCCCCAGCTCCAGCGCGATCCCCGGCGCGAGTTCGAGGACGCGCACATCCCGGGCGCGGCCTTCTTCGACATCGACGGCATCGCCGACCGCGCGAGCCTGCTTCCCCACATGCTGCCGGGCGCGGCCCAGTTTGCCCGCCAGGTGGGCGCGCTCGGCATCTCGAACGCCGACCTGGTGGTGGTCTACGACGCGCGGGGAGTGGTCAGCGCCGCGCGAGTCTGGTGGACCTTCCGCGCCTTCGGCCATGACCGGGTTGCCGTGCTCGACGGGGGCCTGCGCAAGTGGCGGGCAGAAGGGCGGCCCGTCGAGTCGGGCCCCGCGACGCCTGCGCCGCGGCGATTTACCGCGCGGCGCAGGCTTGCGCTCGTGCGCGACCTCGGGCAGATGCGGCGCAACATGGAAAGCCGCCGCGAGCAGACGCTTGACGCCAGATCGCGCGGCCGCTTCGCCGGCACCGAGCCCGAGCCGCGCGCGGGACTGCGCGGCGGCCACATTCCGGGCAGCCTGAACCTGCCGTACGACATGCTCTACCGCCCCGACGCCACGCTCCTGCCGCCCGACGGGCTCCGCCAGGCTTTCGCCGCAGCCGCCGTGGATCTGGGCAAGCCCGTCGCGACGACGTGCGGCTCGGGCATCACGGCCTCGGTGCTGGCGCTTGGACTGCATCTCATCGGCCACAAAAAGGTCGCGGTGTATGACGGCTCGTGGACAGAGTGGGCCGGCCGCTCCGACACCCCCGTCGAACCCTAGGAGGCTTTGTTATGACGGCGTATACGCTCAAGCAGTTCGTGGACCACCTCGACGCCATCACCGCCGCGGAAGGCGATCCGGCGGTGATCACGGCGAAGGCGGCGCCGCTCCTGAAGCGACTGTGTCTGAACCCCGACGCCCTCCCGGCCGAGTACCGCACGGCGCCCGCGGGGCAGCGCGGCCGCTACCTGCTCCACCGCGCCCCGCGCTTCAACGTCACGTCCGTGATCTGGCGCCCGGGCGACGAGGCGGGATCCCACGACCACGAGACCTGGGGGCTGGTCGGCGTCGTGGAGAACGAGATACAGGAGACGCGCTACACGTCAGCCGGCACACGCGACCTCGGCGGCAAGATCACCCTCAAGGTCAAGGAAGTCTTCCACCACAAGGCCGGCGCGGTCTCCACGCTCGTTCCGCCCCACGACGAGATCCACGCCATGTACAACCCGACCAAGCGGGATACGGTCGAGATCCACGTCTACGGCAAAGACCTCGCGGGGCTCCAGCGCCACACCTTCGACAGGGACGGCACGGTCAAGTCCCTCGTCAGCTCCAAGTACATGAATTGCTGACGGACTCTCCCCGAGCGCGGACGCCGGCGCCGAAGAGGCGCTCGGGCGAGCGATCGACGCCGATCCAGGCTTCGAGGCGGTGCACGCGGCCCCCGCGCGTGCTCCACCTGCGCGGCGCCATGCCCGAGGTCCGCGCCGCCGCGAGGATCGAGGAGCCGCGCCGGGCCGAGCAGGAGGCGCGACAGCCGGCGGGGCGCGTCGCCGCGGACCTGGCCGAGGCCATGGCGGTCTCCTTATGGAAGCCTGCAGCGGTCGAAGAGCTCCCGGTCGATTGGGATGTATCGGGAGCTTTCGCGGACAAGATGCCACGAACGCCGGGTTCGTGGAATGGCATTTTCCACGACGCGGCCGGTCCGCCTGATCTCCTGCACGGCCGGCGCGAGATCCCCATCGCCGCTGACCAGGATGGCCGCGTCGTAGAGATCGCGGTACGCCAGAGAAACCATGTCGGTGGCGATCTTGACGTCCAGGCCTTTTTCGTGCCACACGCCGTCAGCCTGGGCCATCCGTCCCGTCCACACTACGAGTTCCTGCTGCTGCCTGAGGCGCCGGAGGAACCGTTGCTGGTCTGCGTATACATCGGCGCCCATCTCCTGTGGAACAGCGGCGATGTAGAAGGCCGTCCTCACAACGTGTCGTCCCGCAGCCAGCCCAGCGGCGAGCTGCAGGGGAGAGTATCGAGTCCAGCCAAAGACGGTCTTGAACGCCCGGTAGACGTTAGCTCCGTCGATAAACACCGCGACGCGAACCGGCATGGGTCAGAGAAAGACCCGGCGTCCCGGGGGGGCGCCGGGATACTGACCCACCGTCGCGGATAACCGGGACATGTGGGGGGGTAATTCGCAGCTGCATTCACATCTAACCGCTACCACGCCCTCCCTGTCAAGCCAATGTCCTGAGCCGGATACACCCGCGTCAATAGACCTCGTCGCGCTCGCCGAACTCGAAGGCCTCGGTGCGATCCTCGAGCTCTTCGGGCGTGACGAGGCCCTTGTCCGCGAGCAGCCGCTCGAAGGAGGCGAGCCAGCGCTCGTAGTAGCGCGACTCCTCGCCGCGCGCCTCGGCCTGGGCGATCTGGGCGATCAACTGGCGCTGGAACTCCCCCCAGCCGTAGAGACGGTGATCGTGGAGCGCGACGGCCATGCCGAAGACGCGCCCTTCCCACGGCTCCTCGAAGACCAGCTCGCCGTTCTTGCGCGGCACGGCCGCGGGCCCGTCCATGTTGGCGAGAAGCCTGTCCGACGCGGCATTGTCATGGAGCGCCGCGGGCGGGAGGCCCGCGGGCGGCGGGACGCGGCAGGCCTTCGGCTGCGGCGCGCCCTGGCGGAGGTGTAAGTCGGCCACGGGTTGGCCGTCGGGCCGCTCTTCCCACGTGGATGCGGTGAACTGGTAGGCCGCAAGGGCCGGCGGCGGCGGCGACCACTCCTCCGCGCGGACCAATCCCTCGATCCAGTCGTAGAGCGCCACGACCTGCGCGTCCGTCGCGATCGAGTGGAACCAGGCCTGCCGCCCGTCGAAGAGCAGCATCGCCACATTGGCCAGCGCGCAGGGGCCGAGGCAGCCGCCGATGGTGAGATGCACGCGGTTGCGCAGGCTGCGCCGCTCCCATTCGGTATGGTAGAGGTCGCGCGGCACGGGCGCGTAGCCGTCCTGGACGCGCCCGCAGCAGCAGGCGTCGGCGCAGACGAAGAGCTGCCCGAGCATGCGCGCCACGTGAATGCGTCGGCCGTCCGGACGCGAGACGATATTGCGCACGGCTACCGGGCCGCCGCGGGAGCCTGGCAGAGCGCCACGCCGATCATGGCATCGCGGGTGACGAGCGCCGCCAGCTCGGCATCCGAGAGCCCCTCGGTGCCTTCGGGGCGCAGCGGCAGCACCATGTAGCGGATCTCGGCGCTCGAATCCCAGACGCGGATCTCGGTGTCGGGCGGCAGCTCGACGCCGAACTCGACCAGAATCTTGCGCGGCTCGAGGACGGCCCGCGAGCGATAGGCGGGCGACTTGTACCAGACGGGCGGGAGTCCGAGCACGATCCACGGGTAGCAGGAGCAGAGCGTGCAGACGACCAAGTTGTGAACGGCGGGCATGTTGTGACCGGGGGGCATGTTGTGGACGACGGGCGTGTTCTCGTGGACGACCAACTTGTCCCCGCCGCCGCGCCCGGTGAAGCCCAGCTCCGCGATGGCCGCCGTGCCGTCGGTGAGGAGCCGTTGCTTGTACGCCGGATCGACCCAGGCGCGGGCGACGACCCTGGCGCCGTTCATCGGCCCGACGTCCTTCTCGTAGGTCTGCACGACCGTGTCCACCACCTCGGTGGACAGCAGGCCCTTCTCGATCAGGAGCGACTCGATCGCGCGCACGCGATGGACCACCCAGGGCTCGGGCTCGGTATGATGGCTGCCCATCTCAGGCCTCCAGCGGCTGGAGATAACTTTCCCAGAGATCGATGTACACGCGCTCCTTCGGCTCCGCGGCGTCTCCCCACAGCTCGCCCGACTCGAAACGCACGCTGTAGAGCGGCTCGGGGCAGCGGCCGCGCCCGTGCGCATGGGCGTCCGGCAGTATGTAGACGCCGTGGATCGTGTGGATGCGCCCACAGTGCCCGCGAGCATAGCCCGGCAAGCGCGTGTGGCCGGCCGGCTGCCAATTGCGCGTGACGACGGCATCGCCCGGCTTGAAGCGCGGCGTGGGATTGGGCTCGCTCTTCTCGGCCATGCCCTTGCGTACCACGTTCATCACCGTGGCGAGAAGCTCCGGGTCCTTGCGATCCGGCAGCGGGGCGTTCAGGTTCCGCTCGAAGTGCTTGGTCCGCGCGTCGAGCTCGTCGCGGCCGATGACGCCCTTCTCGATCAGCAGGGTTTCGACCGAGGCGAGCCAGTGCTCGTAGTAGCTCGTGTCGAGGTAGCGCGCCTGTCCCATGCGCTCGATGGCGTGACGGAACTCGTCGATATTGTAGATTCGCTTGACCATGCCGACCAGGTTCATCACGAGCACGGCCTTTTCCCAATCCGCGTGGAAGGCGGGCTCGTTCGGCTCGCGTTCGATGGGGCCGAAACCATGCTTGCCGCCGAGGTCGTGGACGCCGTTCATGATGGGTGTGCGCGGATGATCCCGCGGCGCGGCAGGGCTGTCAAGCCGGCTTGCGGCCCCAGGTGAAGATGTGGAGCCTGCCGGCGATGACCGGCCCGCGCGCCTGCTCGGCGTGGAGCGCATCCAGCCAGCTGCGGCGCTCGGCTTCCGTGATGGCCCCGGCCGTGAGAGCCGTGTCGGCGGCACGCTCGGCCAGCCCGCCGTAGAAGCCACGCGGATCGGTCTCGAGCGGGAAGAAGCCGCGCACCCGCACGTCCTGGAGCCCGGCGCGCGCGAAGAGCAGCGGCAGTCGCCGCGCGAGCCAGCCGTCCACGGCGGTGGCGTCCGAGGCGGCGGCAACGATCCGGCGCGTGAGCGCGCGGTCCGAATGTGTGATCGACGTCATGTCAGTGTCGAGATCGAAGACTCCCACGCGCCCGCCCGGGCACACCACGCGCGCCATCTCGGGAATGGCACTCTCGCCGCCGGGAGTGTGCGAGAGCACCGTGACGGCGACCGCGACGTCGAAGGCGCCGACGGGGAAGGGGAGGCTGAGCGCGCTGCCCTCGAGGAATTCTACGCGGCCGCCGAGCCCCGCCCCCTCCGCGAGCTCGCGCGCCATAGCGAGGAACTGCGGGCTCTGGTCCACGCCGACCGCGCGCCCGGCCGGGCCGACGCGTCGAGCGATGTCGCGCGTGACGACGCCGCTGCCGCAGCCGACGTCGAGCACGCGCTCGCCCGCCGTCACGCCGAGCAGGTCGAGGTAGGCCGCCCGCGCCTCGATCTCGTCCTGGGCCTTGGCGCGGAGCTCGAGCCGGCCGGCAAGCTCGCGCGCCTTGGTCGGGTCGAGGCCAGCAGTGTCTCGCCATTGGCTCTGCCGTCCATACTGGGTCATGACTAACCGCAGGTAGTCTAGCAAGTTCGAGGCGGGATATACTCCCGGCGGTGAAGACCGACCTGCTCCTCATTCCCATGGGCGCGCGCTGGGCCGAGGTCCGCGCCGCGGCCGTGGCCGCCGACGAGGCGGGCTTCGACGGCATCTGGACCTGGGACCACCTGCGCGACCCCGACGGCGACCCCGCGGGCGTGCCGGAGTGCCTGACCACTCTCGCCGCGCTCGCCGAGGTGACCAAGCGCTTGGTACTCGGGCCGCTCGTGCTCAACGTCTCGAGCCGCCACCCGGGGCTCCTCGCGAACATGGCGGCCACGATCCAGCAGGTGTCGGGCGGGCGTCTCATCCTGGGACTCGGCGCCGGAGGGAGCAAGGCCACGCCCTATGCGCGGGAGCAGGAGGCGCTCGGCCTCTCGGTCGAGCCAGACGCCGTGCGGGCCCAGCGCGTGGCCGAGGCCGCGCAGATCCTCCGCCGCCTCTGGTCGGGTGATCGCGCGAGCTTCGCCGGCGCGCACTATCGCCTCGACAAGCCCGAGGGCTATCTGCGGGCCGATCCCGCGCCGCCCATCGTCATCGGCGGCTTCGGGCCGCGCATGGCGGCCATCGCCGGGAAGCACGGCGACGGCTTCAACACGCAGGCGCGCCACCCGCGGCTCGCGGAGCTGGCGCAGATCGCGCGCAGCGAGCACAAGGCGGCGGGGCGCGACCCCGCGCGCTTCAGCCTGAGCGTCTTCGCGGGCTGGGCACCCGCCTGGCTCCGCGCCGATTCCGAGAACCGCGCCGCCCTCGCGCGCGTGGGCGTCGACCGCGTCATCCTTTTAACGGAGCCGCCCTATGATCCTTCCCAGATCCGCGCCGCCTCCCGCCTCCTCGCGGGCTGAGCGCGCTCTCACAGCGAAAGGACCTCCATGGCGTACAAGGCATTGGATCTCAACGGCAAGGTAGCGCTCGTCACGGGCGGCAACAGCGGTATCGGGCTCGGTATGGCCGAGGCGATGGCGCAGGCGGGCGCCGCCGTCTGCATCTGGGGCACCAACGAGGGCAAGAACGCGGCGGCGCTCAAGCGGCTCCAGGCGCACGGCGGCAAGGCGCTGGCGATCCGCTGCGACGTCAGCGACGAGGGCGCGGTGGACCGCTGTTTCGCCGAGACGGTCAAGGCCCTGGGCCGAGTGGACGCCTTCTTCGCCAACGCGGGCGTCAGCGGGCGCGGCGGCGCGTCCGGCGGCTTCACCCAGATGTCCACGGCCGAGTGGCGGCGGGTGATGAGCGTGAACCTGGACGGCGCCTTCTGGAGCCTCCGCGCGGCCGCGCGGCACATGGTCGAGCGCGGCGGCGGCGGCTCCCTCGTCTCGACGGCGAGCCTGGCGGCCGTCATGGGTGCGGCGCGCAGCGAGCACTACTCCGCCACCAAGGGCGCGCTCATGGCCATGACGCGGTCCATGGCGGTGGAGCTGGCGCGGCACCAGATCCGCGCCAACACCATCGTGCCGGGCTGGATCGACACGCCGATGACGGAAGCGGCGCTCCACGGCGAGGCGTTCACGGGTAAAGTCCTGCCGCGCGTGCCGCTGCGGCGCTGGGGCGTCGGTGACGACTTCGGCGGCGTCGCCGTCTATCTTGCCAGCGACGCCAGCCGCTACCACACCGGCGACACCTTCGTGATCGACGGCGGCTACGCTATTTTCTAGGGCCCGGGGCTTGACCTTTCGCGCTCCCGGGCCTAGGGTCTCGCCATGAGACCCTTCCACGCGCGCCGACTCGTCCTGGTTTTGGCCCTGCTTCTCGCCACGCCCGCCGTCGCCGCCGCCGCGGAGGGCGAGATGCGCTGGGGACTGCACGTGACGCTGGCGCCCAAGTGGCTCGATCCCGCGGAGACAGAGGCGTTCAACACCCCGTTCATGGTGCTCTACGCGGTGCACGACGCCCTGGTGAAGCCGATGCCGGCGGGGGTCAGCACGCCGAGCCTGGCGGAGTCGTGGACGGAATCCAAGGACCACTTGAGCTATACGTTCACGCTCAGGAAGAACGCGCGCTTCCACAACGGCGAGCCCGTCACCGCGGAAGACGTCAAGTTCTCCTTCGAGCGCTACAAGGGCGCCTCTGCCACCCTCCTCAAGGACAAGGTCAAGGAGGTGCAAGCGCTCTCGCCTACCCAGGTGCGCTTCGTCCTCAAGGAGCCCTGGCCCGACTTCATGACCTTCTACGGCACGACAGCCTCGGGCGCGGCGTGGATCGTCCCCAAGAAGTACGTGGAGAAAGTCGGCGAGGACGGCTTCAAGGCGGCGCCCGTCGGCGCCGGGCCCTATAAGGTCATCTCGTTCAAGCCCGGCGTAGAGCTCGTGCTCGAGGCTTTCGACGGGTACTGGCGCAAGGCGCCCTCGGTGAAACGGCTCGTCATGCGTTCGCTGCCGGAGGAGTCGACGCGGGCCGCGGCGTTGAGAAACGGCGAGGTGGACCTCGTCTATCTCCTCACGGGCCCGACGGCCGAGGCGGTGCAGAAGGCTCCCGGCTTCAAGGTCGTGGCGCCGCTGCTCTCAGGAGCCTTCTGGCTCGAGCTGCCGGACCAGTGGGATCCCAAGTCGCCGTGGGCGGACCGGCGCGTGCGGCTGGCCGCGAGCCACGCCATAGACCGCCAGGCGGTGAACAAGGCCGAGACGCTCGGGTTCTCGCGGCTCACCGGCAATTTCGTCCCGCGCATCTTCCAGTACGCGCTGACCTTCGAAGCGCCTGCCTACGATCCCGAGCGCGCCAAGAAGCTCCTCGCCGAGGCCGGGTACCCGAGCGGGTTCGACGGCGGCGACTTCTATCCTTTCCCGCCCTACAACTCCATGGGCGAGGCCATCCAGGGATATTTCCAGGCCGTCGGGATCCGCACGCGCCAGCGCACGATGGAGCGCGCCGCCTACTTCTCGGCCTGGCGCGAGAAGAAGCTGCACGGCGTGATCCTCGTCGTCAGCGCCACGTTCGGCAATGCCGCGACGAAGCTCGAGCCGTATGTCACGAAGAACGGCATTTACGC
>DASYVT010000114.1 GCA_035936835.1 Candidatus Methylomirabilota bacterium
GAGGGCGTTTGCCTCCGATGAAGTCCCGCACCAGCTCGGCTATGCGCGCCTGGTCTGCGGTCCAGACCACGTGGTCGTCGCCGGGCAGCTCGACATACAGCGCGCTGGGGATCCGCTCAGCAAGAAAGCGCCCATGGCTTACATTGACGACCCGGTCGCCGGTCCGGTGGATGATCAGAGTGGGAAGGGTGATCTGGTCCAGCACATCCGTGATATCGATTTCGATGGCCGCGCGAACGATCGTCTGGAGCGTGCCCGGAGAGACAAGGTAGCGAGCCGCCCTTGACCAGTCCCGGGCGTCCGCGCCGCTGAGGGAAAAGCTTGGGGCCCATATGGCATGCCCGGTGCCGCGCTCGAACAGCTCGTAAAAAGCCGAGGTTACGGCCTCGATCTGTCCGGGTTTGTCCGACAGCAGCGCGTAGATGCTCTTGTTCCAGTCCAGCTTGGCAAAGGAGTCGATCATGACCAGGGCTACCGTTCGCTCCGGTCGCGTCGCCGCAAAAAAGGCGGCCGCCGCGCCCCCTTCGCCGAGTCCCATCACCACCGCCTTCTCGGTCTTGGTAGCGTCGAGGATTGCCTCGATATCGGCCGCGTGCTGTTCGACCGTCGGCACTTCGCCCTCTTTGAACGGGTCCGACATCCCCGTCCCCCGCTTGTCCAGCAAGATGAGACGACTGAAGGACGCGAGACGGTCCAGGAAACGCGCTACGCGGGGCTCTTCCCACATGTGCTCAATGTGCGAAATCCACCCGTGCATGAACACGAGGTCAGGAGGCCCTGTGCCGATTGTTTGATACGCGATGTGGTAGTCCCCGCTCTTCGCGTACTTCGTCTCTGGGAGAGTCGTCATGGCAGCCTCCAGAACATCTATGGCCGACTACAGCAATTCGCTGGCGTCGTCGGTTCCGCGCGCCGAACGCTCCGCCTCAGCGGCGCGCGCGTCTCGCGCGCGACCGCTGCAGGTGGTAGTTAGCATGAAGGCGTTACCCTCCAAGCCACCGCTGGGACACTCAATCCGCGCGGCGGATCTGGCAGAGGTAGGCGCGGTGGGGGACCGACCCGCTGATCGGGTCGATCGCCGCGTTGCCGATGATGAGGTTGAAGTTGGCGCCCTCCGGACCGAAGGGGTCGTAGCCAGGCGCCCCGATCTCCGGGCAGGCCTGCCACCAACCATGCTGGCCGCAGACAACGCTCGGCTCCAGACTCTCGTTCAGCCGCGCGCGCGCTCGGATGCGCCCCTCCGGGGTCTCGATGGTCACCCAGTCGCCCGGACCGATGTCGCGCTCGGCGGCGGCCGCCGGGTGCAGCTCCACCTCCGGGTCGCGGGCACGCCGCCGCAAGCTCGGCAGGGCGCGGTGCTGGCTCTCGCAGAACTGAGTGTGCTTGGCGCAGGTCAGGATCAACGGATAGCGCTCGGCCAGCTCCGGGCGTGACAGCGGACCGATCAACGGCTCCTCGTGGTCCGGCAGCGGCGGGTAGCCGTGCTCCAGAAACGTCTCGGAGTAGAGCTCGATCTTGCGCGTCGGCGTTGCGAAGCCGTTCGGTACGCCCTCTTTCTGTTCGGCGTACTTTCGATAGCGCGTCTGGAGCGGCACCCGCACCCCCTTCGGGTTCTCGCGGAGCGCCTCGAGCGACACGCCGGACGGGCCGAGCTGGTAGCGGTAGGCTGCCTCGACGTCACCCTCCCAGAAGTGAGCGCCGAGACCGAGACGGCAGGCGAGATCGAACACGATCTCCGTATCGGAACGTGCCTCGCCGCGTGGCTCGACCACCGGCCGCCGCAGTTGCACCAGCGACTGCGCCGCCGGGCTCACGTCGAAGCCGATCTTGAGGCCCTCCCGCTCGAAGGGGGTCGCGACCGGCAGCACGACGTCGGCCAGCTCGGCGGTCGGGTTCATGAACAGGTCGGCGTGGACGTAGAAGTCGAGCGCCGCCAGCGCCGCGCGCCCCCGGTGGACATCGGCGTGGGCGAGGAGCAGATTGGCCCCGAACCCCACCAACCCCCGCACCGCGTAGGGTCGTTGCTCCAGGACGGCGCGGTACACCTCGTCCGTCGTGACATACTCCCAGCGGGACGGGCCCAGAGGGCGCTCTGGCAGGCCGAGCGCTCGGGCGCGCTGCTCTGCCGACAACAGTTCCTCGCCGGCGACGTTCGCGGCCGGCACGCTCGGGAAAAGCACGTTGCCGCCCTGCGCGTCGAAGCTGCCGGTCAAGGTGTAGAGCAGGGAGAGCGCCCGCGCGATCTGGGTGGCGTTGCTGTGCTGCTCGAGGCCGCTCCAGGCGTAGTAGGCGACAGGCCGCGCTTCCCAGAGCAGCCGGGCGGCTCCCGCGACCTGGTCGCGCCTGACCCCGCAGATCGTCTCGACCGCCTCGGGAGAGTAGCGCCGACAGACCTCGGCGCAGAGATCGAAGGCGGGCCGACAGGCGACTTCGCCGGCCGGTGTGCCGATTTCGTACTCGCCGAAGAGGGCCGGCTCGGCGCCGTCCCGCTCGTAGCGTCGGAGCGCTGGGTCATAAAGGAGTGGACGCCGCGTCGCTGCGTCCCAGGCCACGTACTTCCGCGCGCTCCCCTCGGGCGAGAGGTCGCGCTCGGTCAGCAGTCGCCCGTTGTCCGAGCGGACGAGCAGCGGCCCGTTCGTCCAGTCGCGGACGAAGGCGCGGTCGTACCACTCACGCTCGATCATCACGCTGGCGATCCCGAGCGCGAGCGCACCGTCACTGCCGGGCCGCACTCGCAGCCAGACGTCGGCCTTGCTGGCGAACCCGACGCGACGCGGATCGACCACGATCAGGCGAGCGCCGCGCTTGAGCGCCGCCACAGTCGCGGTCGCGTGAGCGAGCCGGGCGAGGCTTGGGTTATACCCCCAGAACAGGATGCAGCCGGCGTTCTCGAGATCCGGCATATGGGCGCCCGCCGTGCCCATGCCTACGCCGTAGGTGTAGCGGGGGGCAAAGCCTCGCCCCCAGCCGCACAGTTCCATCGACCCGCAGAGGTTCGGGCTGCCGAACGCCCGCATCAAGCGCTGGATCCAGGCCACCGAGTCCGCTATCGCCGACGTGGACGGCGAGACCACGCTGAACACGACGCTCTCAGGCCCGTGTCGCTCGGACAGCCGCCGGAGCCCGGTGGCGGTCAGGTCGAGGGCCTCGTCCCAGCTGATCCGTTGCCAGCCCGGGTCCGGATCGCCCTTCGGGCGCGTCCGCTTCCGCGGATAGAGCAGCCGGTCCGGGTGATAGACGAGCTCCGGCGCGGCTCGTCCCTTGGCACAGAGCGCCTGGCCGGTGGGGTGCGACGGATCCGGCTCCAGAGCCACGAAGCGACCATTCTCGACGATGGCGATCGAACCGCACCGCGAGATACACAGCGCACAGTACCCAGGAATCCGCTGGGTGGCGTGCTGGTCCGCTAGCATTGCGATGCCTCCTGCTCGGACTGCCAGCCGGTCGGGTTCCATCACGTCGATGACAGCGCGGAGTTTTCTGACCGCTGCCCACCCGTCCTAACACCTCCCGGTGCATGAAAACGCTCGGTCATCAGTTCACGGGAGCCGCCTCCGTCTAGTCCGGGCCTCTCAATGACCGCCAAGCCGAGCCCTTGCACGCTAACGCGGCGGCTGAGCGGCCGGCGGTCGAGCGCACCTGGCAACGACGAGCGGGCTTCCCGCCGGACCGCTCCAGCCGCTGGTTAGGCAGGCGCCGCGTCCAGGTGGTAGTGAGCGATGGGCCGTCCACGATCCCGAGCAACGTCTGCGCCGGAGCGGGCTCTGTCGCGGGGCGAGGCCCCGCGCCAACCGCTCGGCGCGGTTCGCGCCACGAGGATGGGCTTAGGCACCGAAGATCACCCGCGTGCCCGTCGACGGCATGACGAGCTTCGCCGGCATCTCACGGTGGACTGCGATGATGGTGTTCATGCCCGTGCAGTGCATGGGAATGATGTAGTCGGGGTTGATCTCCTTGAATGCCGCGACGGTCTTGGCGACGATCTCGTCGGGGGCCGGGGCGAGATGGAAGCCGCCCACGATCGCGTGAATCTTTTCGACGCCCGTGGCCTTCTGGATCTGGCGTACCGAGTTGATCACACCGGCGTGGCCGCAGGACGTTATGACGACGAGCCCGCGGTCTTTCACGTGATACGCCGTGGCGTGCTCACCCTGGAAGTTGTCGGGCACCAGCTCGCCAGCCTTGGCCTCGACCTTCATGGCGCCGAAATGGGTCGCCGAGCACGCGGAGTCCATCGCGCCCGCGACGAGGCGGGCGGCGGCCGGCGGCTTCTCGAAGTCGGTCGTCCTCGAAATCTGTCCCGAGGTGATGGCGTGGCCGGCGACCACTGTCGGCTGCTTGGCGAGGACGACTCTGAGACCGCGCGCCTCAAGGCCGGCGCGGTCGAGCTGCCCGCCGTCCAGCGTGGTACCAGCCGGTGTCACCACCATGCGGTGGCAGAAGGTGTCCTCGCCACCCGCATAAAGGGTGAGGCCGGGCTTCAGCTTGCCTTGGGCGACTCTGGCGAGATCCGGCAGGGCGCCGTAGTGGTCGAGGTGACCGTGACTCAGGATCAGCGCGTCGGCCTTCGCCGGCTCCACCTTGAGCACGGCGTAGTTGTTCAGCAGGCTTGTCTCCCGGTAGCCGAAGTCCAACAGGATCTCGCGCCGCTCTGGGCCGCGGATCGATTCGAGGTGGTAGGCGAGACCGTGCTCGGCCAGGAGGGGATGGCCGGCCGGAGGGGGCGTGCGCTGGACGGTGATCGTGTCGAGCTTCCCGCCCTTGGCGAAGATGTCGTAGATGTTGTCGACGACATTGGTCATAACGAGGCGGTCGACCGTGGGCACCGCTCCGCTCTGCGCCAAGGCTGCGCGACTGCCGATACGCGTCACGCCGCCGAGCGCAACCGCGCCACCCGTCACGGCTCCAAGCTTGAGGAACTGGCGTCGGTTCATGGCCCCCTCCTTGTGTTGTGGAGAGCGTACACCATTTACTGCGGCGTCTCCCTCCGGTTAATACCCCTCTGCCTAACGCTCATGTTGAACGGCCGCGGCGAGCGAATGCGAGCCAGCGGTCCGTTCGAACATGTTGTTATGCGGATTGCCGCGTGCCCGGATCGGTGCCGCTATTGCCCAGCCAGCCGTTGCCCGATGAACGCTTTCACCAGGGCGAGCGCACGATCCACGTTGACTCCGGCCGTATTGACAAAGTTGTGGGGAGCGCCAGGCAGTAGCTCCAGCTGAAGCTTGCCGCCCGCAGCTTGATATGCAGCAGCGAATCGCTGCTGCATCTCCGGGCCATTCCCGTCCGCGGTGCCCTGGAGCAACAGCACCGGTGGCACATTGACCGGCTCGCGACGCTGCAAGATGAGCTGCGGATTACCCTCTTGAAGGCTCCCGGGCGGCGAAAAATAGATGTCGAAGCCTTTCAACACTGCATTGTTGCCGGCCTGCTGGTTATACGCGCGTCGACCGAGCGGGTCTGACATCGGGTAGGCGAGGATGATGTAGTCGGGAGTGGCGCTGTCCGGTGCAATCCCCGGCAATGGCAGCGCCGCGTAGCGAGGGTCTGAGGAGCGCATGCTGCTCAGTAAGACGAGATGTCCGCCGCTCGAAGAACCGAACACGCCCACGGCGTGCGGAGAGGCATTGAATCTCGACGCGTTGGCGCGAAGCCAGCGGAGTGCGAAGTGGACGTCCGCAACGGAGTCGGGGTAGTGGTGTTGGGGACTCTGGCGAAAGTCGATGGCGACGACGACTATGCCCATCGCAGCGAGGGCTTTGTTCATGAGCGCGTGTTCATCTCGACGGACATCCTCACGCACCCAGTTTCCGCCATGAACATCCAGGATGGCAGGGAAAGGACCTGTCCCCTCAGGCTGGTAGATGGTGGCCTGGAAGGTCTTCCCGTCGACCTGCAGATAGTCGACATCTCGCGTTTGGACGGCAAGTGGCTCGCTGGCCAAACGAGGTGCTGGCGCCGTAGCTGCCGCCGGGAACGACATGGCTGGCGATGATGGCTGGACGGGCGCCTGGCTACAGCCGGCCAAGCTCAGCACTAGTGACAAGAGCACCCACGGACGGGACCGGGCTGGATCTAAAAGCATGAGACACCCTCCTTCTCGTGTGCGCCGGACAGCACCTGTCGCATAACGCCGTGGTGAGCGGCGCGCCAAGCGCGTCCGCTCCACTGCGAGGTTATGCGCTCCGTCGGCTCCGAGGAGGACAACACGCGCTGTCACTCAATCACCCGGTCCGCTCGTAAGAGCAGGGACGGCGGGATCGTGAGACCGATAGCCTTGGCCGTCTTAACGTTGATAACGAAATCGAACTTGGTTGCCTGCTCGACCGGGATCCCGGCGGGCTTGGCACCCTTGAGAATTTTGTCCACAAAGACGGCCGCGCGGCGATACATTTCGAGAAAATTCACCCCGTAGCCGATCAGGCCGCCAGCTTCGGCTAACTCAATGAATCCAGCCGAGGGGAGCCGATGCTTCGCGGCAAGGTCGGCGATCGCCCTTACGTTGGTGACGAACACCGCGTCCTCCAACACCAAAACCGCGTCAACGCGTCCTTTGGCCATTGCTGAAAAAGCAGCTTGGAGCTCGTTTGGGCCGCGCGCGTCAAATTGTTGCAACCCGATCTTCAACGCGCGGGCTGGATACTCCAGCCCTTGGAGCGCCGGCACGAAGAAGGGATTGTCTGGTTTCACGAGGATCGCCACCTGGGTGATGTGCGGCATGGCAGCCTTGAGCAGCTCGAGGCGTTTCGCCATGAGTTGGGGAAGGAAGTAGGTCGATCCGGTGATGTTCCCGCCCGGCCGCGCGAGGCCAGCGACGATGCCTGCGGCAACGGCGTCGCCGCTGTGCACCATGACGATCGGAATCTTCGTGGTCGCACGCTTGGCCACAAGGGTCCCCGGTGTCCCATAGGTCACAAGGAGGTCGACCTTGAGACAAACCAGCTCGGCCGCCAGGTCAGGGAGCCGACCGTACTTTTCCTCGGCCCAGCGGAACTCAA
Organism: Candidatus Methylomirabilota bacterium; assembly: GCA_035936835.1. Lineage (NCBI taxonomy): Bacteria > Methylomirabilota (SeqCode) > Candidatus Methylomirabilota bacterium. The sequence continues at coordinate 6,999 of DASYVT010000114.1, forward strand.
TGACGATGTTCTTGCCCTCCACGTAACCGAGGTCACGAAGGCCCAACCGAAATGCCTCTACCCGGCTCGCCCAACTGGAAGCGGTGGTAGCACCCAGGAATCCAATCCGAGTGACCTTCGCCGCCTGCTGCGCATCGGCGGCGATCGGACCGGTGAGGAGGCCGAGGCTAAGGAGGCCCGCAACGAGGAAGCGTAAAGCGGTCATGCTCACCTTTCGGGTGATCGTAGGCGCTTCAGCATAGCGCACGCAGCGACGACCATGGAAACCCTCCAACCTGCCGACCCCACGCGGTACGCATAACGCTCAGTATCTTGAACTGCGTTATCTGACTGCGTAGTTCTGTATAGCACGACGAACGAGCCCGGCCGGGCTCCGTCGGCACCCGTGTTTCCGCGAACTTGCAGGGCGCGCCTTCGTTCCCTTGCCGTGATACACCGCGAGGCGCTGCAAGATATCACCTGGGCCTCCGCGGCCAACCCGATGTGTTTCCCGGCCTCTGAGCCGGGATTCCCGATATGGACCCATTTTCTCTTCCTCTGACGCTGCTGAGTGAGCCGCGCGCCCTCCGAACCAGCCAGGAGCCTTGGGGGCCGCGTCTTTTCGCGGCAGCTGAGCCATGCTACCTCGCGCGTTCACCCGTGATATCGGAAATCCGGGCTCAATTCCTCTTGAGGCGCACGTCCTCGAGGGGCGCCGACCAGGGGTAGGGATCGATCAGCATGAGCGCGGGCTCCGCGACCCGCGGCCCGACGCCGCTCGGCCAGATGTACTCGTAAATGGGCCCGAAGCGGACGCGCTCGTGGAGGAGCCGCTGGATCTGGTGCAGGATCGCTTCGCGCTTCTTCCGGTCGGTCTCGCGGGCCTGCTGCTTGTAGAGCGCGTCGATGTCGGGATAGCCGCCGTAGGCGAAGGCGCCGTCGCTCGGCACAAGTTCTGCCATACGCGAGGCCGCGTTGCCGTACACCGCGTTGATGCAGACGCACAGCCCGTGGAGCTTCTTCGAGGCCAGCGCCGAGTAGAAGGCCGCGCGCTCCATCGTCCGCAGCTTCGTCTTGATCCCCACGGTCCCGAGCATTCCTCCGATCGCCTCGACCATGGAGAAATAGGGAGGCCACGGATACAGATCGCCGGCGTCGAAGCCGTTCGGGTAACCGGCCTCGGCGAGGAGCTGTTTCGCCTTCGCGGGATCGTACGCGTAGGGCTCAAGGGGAAGCGCGAAGTCGAACTTTCTCGGCACGATGCTGCCGGTGAGCCGGGAGGCTCCGAGATTCTCGGCCTCGTTCACCGCGCGGCTGTCGATGGCGTGCATGGCGGCCAGCCGCACCCGCCGGTCGTGCCACGGTGACTTGGGATCCCACTGGTCGAGGAAATCCACGTAGAAGGTCCCGATGCCTCCGGAGAAGGCGAGCTTGAGAGTGGGATCGCGCTTTATATCCTGCGCCTGCGGGCCATCCAGGAGATACGCGAGATCCACCTCGCCCCTCTTCAGCATGGCCATCCGCGTGGTCGCGTCGGGAATGCTCTTGTAGACCAGCCGCTTGACCGAGGGGACTTTCCGCCAGTAACCCTCGTACGCTTCCATGACCAGCTCGATGCCAGGCGTGTTGCTCACGAACTTGTACGGCCCGAGTCCGATGGGATGCTTCTTGAAGCCGTCGGCCCCGACCTGCTCGAAATACTTCTTGGGCACGATCCAGCCCGCCCCGGTCGCGAACGTGCCGTAGTAGGCCATGAAATCCGGAAAGGGCTCGTGCAGCTGGAACCGGACGCGGTAGGGATCGACGATCGTGACGTCCCGGACTTTCTCCTGGAGACTCTTGGCGCCCTTGGTCCGATGGAAGCTGAACTTCACGTCCTCGGCGGTGAAGGGATCACCGTTGTGGAACCGGAGGCCCTCGCGCAGCTTGAACTCGTAGACGCGCTGATCCGCGCTCACCGTCCACGACTCGGCGAGGCTCGGCGTCAGCTGGTTGCCGGGCATGGGCTTGACGAGCGCGTCGTGGAGGGCGTACAGGACCCAGAAGGGCGTGATCACGCCCACGACAGACTCGCCCGGGTCGAACCAGGCCGGCGCCAGCGTCACGTACAGCGCCCAGCGCATCTCTCCTTCAGGCTTGGCTTGGGCTGACACCGGGGCGACGGAGCCGCCCGCGGGGAGGAGGCACAGCGAGAGCAGGCAAGACAGGGCGAGCGTCCGTTTACCTTTCACGTCCGAGCCTCCCTTCCATGGCGCCGCGGCGATCCTGCCAGATCGCCGCGGCCGCGTCAAATGGGAACCTGCGCGGGTGCTGTTGGTCTATGAAAATGTCACCACGTGCAGAGCGCCTACCTCAATCGTTTCTACTACGACTGCATCGTCTACACCGAGGAGGCCCTGCGTTTTCTCATCGACACCCTGGGCGTCGTCGTCGGCTCTTCCCGACGGATCAGTAGATGCCCAGGTGCTGGCTCAGGTCGATGCCGCGCTGGCGCAGCTCGGCCGCCGATCCCTGGACCGCCACGTGGCCGCTATTGAGGATGACGATGTCGTCGGCCACGTCGAAGACCAGCTTGGCGTTCTGCTCGACGAGCACGATGGACAGCCCCTGCTCCTTGAGGCGCCGGATGGTCGACATGACCTCGGCCACGATCTGCGGGGCCAGGCCTTCCGACGGCTCGTCCATCAAGAGCACGCGCGGGTTCGACATCAGGGCCCGGCCGATCGCGAGCATCTGCTGCTCGCCGCCGGAGAGAGAGCCGGCGATCTGCTGGTGGCGCTCGCGAAGGACCGGGAAGAGGGCGAAGACCGTCTCGAGCGTCCACAGCATGGGCAGGCGGCTCCGCGGCTTGCGCCCGGCCACGGCCAGGTTTTCCCGAACGGTGAGGCTGCGAAAGACGCGGCGCCCCTGCGGTACCAGGGCCACGCCCTGCGCGGCGATGGCCTCGGGGGCGCGGCCGGTGACCGCGCTTCCAAAGACGGTGACGGCGCCGTGGCGCGGGGGGAGCAGGCCGACCGTCACGTTCATGGATGTCGACTTGCCGGCGCCGTTACGGCCGAGCAGACCGAGGAGCCGGCCTTCGCCCAGATGCAGCGACACCCGGTGCAGCACATGGCTGTCGCCATAGAAGGCGTCGATCTCGCTCAGCGCGAGCGCGTCACTCGCCAAGGTAGATCTCCTTGGTCCGTGGATGGGCGACCACCTCGCCGCGCGTTCCCTCGACGATGACTTTGCCGAAATGCAGGACGGTGATCCGCTCAGCGAAGTCGAGAGCCACGTCCATATCGTGCTCGATCATCACGATCGTCACGTCACGGGGGATGCTCGTGACGAGCCGGAGCACGTCACGCCGCTCGTCGATCGACAGGCCCGCGAACGGCTCGTCGAGCAGCAGGACCCTCGGGTTTTGCGCCAGGGCCATGGCAATCTCGGCGCGGCGGCGCTCGCCGTAGGACGTCTGAGCGAGTGGACGCTCGGCAAGATGGTCGAGGCCAACCCGCGCCAGCGTTGCGTGCGCCTGGTCCACCAGACTCTCTCGCTTCGCGAGCCTGACGAACGGGTTCCAGCGAAGGCGAGACAGGCCGAGCAATGACAAGGTGATGTTGCGCAACAGCGTCTCGCCCTGGAACAGCGTGATGATCTGATAGGTGCGGGCGATGCCGAGATGGGTCCGCCGACGGCTAGGGACGCGGGTGATGTCCCGATCGAAGAGGGTGACCGACCCGCCGTCCGGGCTGAGCTCGCCGGTGATGAGATTGAACAGCGTCGTCTTGCCGGCGCCGTTCGGGCCGATGATGAGACGGCGCTCGCCGGCCTCGACGCCCAGATTCACCTCCGCCGTGACGCGGAGGCCGCCGAACCGCTTCTCGAGCCCGCGGACGGCCAGCGCGCTCATCGCCCGCGGACCCGCCGCGCGAGCCGGGCCACACCCGGCACCAGCCCTTCCGGCATGAACACGACAATGGCGACGAAGATGGCGCCGAGGACGAAGTTCCAGCGCTCGATGTAGCCGCTCGCCACGTTCTTGATCAGCACGACCAGCCCCGCGCCGACAATGGGCCCGAGCAGCGTGGCCGAGCCGCCCGCGATCACCATCAGGAGCGCCTCCGCGGAGGCGGTGAGGGCCACCGCCTGCGGGCTCACGAACTGGTTGTAGTAGAGATAGAGCAGTCCGGCCACGCCACTCCAGAAGGCCGAGAAGAGAAAGGCGAGAAAACGGATCATCCAGACGTGGTAGCCAAGCGCGTTCATGCGCCGCGGCTGATCGCGGGTGCCGCGCACGCTCGCCCCGAACGGCGAGGCGACGAAGATAGCCATGGAGATGACGGCGATCACGAACACAATGAGGGTCGCCCAGTAGAAGCGCGCGGGCGTGGTCAGCGACAGCCCGAGCGGGCTCGGGCGGCCGGTGATGGAGATGCCGTTGTCGCCGTTGGTGAGGCTGATCCAGCGATAGGCGACCCCCCAGACGATCTGGCCGAGAGCCACCGTGATCATGACGAAGCCGAGCCCGGTGCCGCGCAGGGCCAGCACGGCGAAGATCGCGGCGGCCACGAGCGTCACCAAGAGGGCGCCGGTGGCCACCGTGACGTGGCCATAGCCGGCATTCATGATCTTCGCAGCGGCGTAGGCGGCGATGCCGAAAAGCCCCGCGTGGCCGAGCGTGACGAGCCCGGCATGGCCGACCAGCACGTTCACGCCGAGCGCGAGGATCGCGTAGAAGAGGATCTGGCTCGCGATATTGACGTAGAAGGTGCCGCCGACCCAGAGGGGAACCGCCGCGAGGATGGCGAGGGCGGCGGTCGAGGCGAGCCGCCTCACAGCGCCTGCCGTCCGAAGAGGCCCTGGGGCCGCACCACCAGCACGATGAGCATGGGCAGGAAGAGCACGACGTACGCGAGCTCGGGAAACATGGCCTGGCCGAAGTTGTAGAGGAAGCCGACCACGAAGCTACCCACGAGCGAGCCGAGCAGGCTGCCGCTCCCGCCCAGGATGACGACGACGAGAGCCAGGGGCAGCATCTCCTGGTCGAGCCCCGGATAGACGGAGAGGATGGGGCCGCCGATGACGCCGGCAAAGCCGGCCAGCCATGCCCCCAGGCAGAAGACGATGGTAAAGAGCCGCGAGACCCGGATGCCCACCACCCGAGCCATGGACGGATCGTCGACGCCGGCGCGGATCATGGCGCCGAGCCGCGTCCGGTCGAGCAACGCCCACAGCGCGGCCGCGAAGATCACGGCGATGAGGCTGATTGCGAGGCGATACGTGGGGAAGCCCAGCCCCAGCAGAGAAGTCGCGCCACGCAGACCTCTCGGCGTGTCGATGCGGATGGGATCACCGGTCCACACCATGAGGCAGACGTCGGCGACCATGAAGGAGAGCCCGAGGGTGACCAGGACCTGCGCCAGCTCCGCGCCGGCCAATCGGCGCAGGATGAGGCGCTCGACGATGCCGCCGAAGGCGGCGACAAGCAGCCCCCCGACGAGGGCGGCCGCCCAGAAATTGAACCCGCGCGCGATCAGGCTAGTGGCGAAGTAGGCGCCCAGCATGAAGAACGAGCCGTGCGCCAGGTTCGGAATTTTCATCAGCCCGAAGATCAGCGAGAAGCCGGCGGACAGGAGAAAGAGAAGGCCGCCGAGCGTGATGCTGTTGACGGCCAACACCACCCACAAGTTCATGCGTTCCGTTCCGAGCGGCGGCTTTACCGCCGCAACTCTGTTCTTGGGGGAGGTCGGGAGGGGGCCGCCGAGGCCCCCTCCTGTGATCTTCAGCTCTTCAGCGGCGGATAGTCCCGCGAGTAGACGGGCTGCGAGAGGAACCACTTTTCGTCATAGGTCCAGAACTGACTCACCTTGGGATAGGTCTTGATCGTCGTATTGACGAGCTTGTCCCCCTTCTTCTCGCAGCGGCGGATGTAGAAGGCGCCGACGACGTTTCCCAAGCGATCGAAGGTGAAGGGCCCGCGCGGCGTGTCGGTGAGCGACACCGCGCGGAGCGCCCGGTTAAAGGCTTCCCGGTCCTCCGTCTTCCCGCCTGTCTTCTCGAGCGCCGCCTCCGCGATCATGCCGTTGATGTAGAGGCCGGCCGCGTAGAGACCCGGGATATTGCCGTAGTCTTTCACCATCCCGTCGACGAGCCGCTTGTTGCTCGGCGTGTCGAGATCGCCCGTGTAGAACGAGCAGGAGATCAGCCCGATCGCCTCGTCGCCGTAGCTCTTGAGGAGCGCATCGTCGCAGGCCGTCCCCCCGCCGAGCACGGGCAGCGTGAGCCCCTGGTCCTTGTACTGCTTCATGAACTTCAGCGGGTTCGATCCCGCGAAGCCCTGGACGACGGCGTCGACGCCGCTGATCTGCGCGAGATACGGCGTGTAGTCGGGAGTCACGAGCGGCGGCCACAGCTTCTTCACGACCCGGCCGCCCGCATCCTCGAAGACGCGCTGGAAGCCGGCCATCTGCTCGTGGCCGAAGGCGAAGTCGTCCGCGATGGTGATCACGCGCTTGAACTTCAGCTCCTTGGCGGCGTAGTCGGCGAGCGGGTGCATGTTCTGGGAGGAGGTCGCGGAGGCCCGGATGAAGTAGGGATTCGGTCGGCGCTGGGTCATGTCCTCGGCGGCGGCCAGACTCAGAAGCGGCATCTTCGCCTGCGCGGTGTAGTCGGTGATGGCGAGCAGCTCGAAGGCCGCGAGCGGACCGAGGATCATGTCGACGTTGTCGCGCTCGGTCAGCTCCTGGGTCTTGGTCTTGGTGCCCGCGGGATTTCCGCCCGTGTCGGCCACCACGAGCTCGACCTTGCGGCCGGCCAGCGTGTAGTTGCGATCCTTGAGGAAGCGGATGGTGCCCTGCTCCATCTGGATGCCGCCCGCGGCGAGCGGTCCGGTCTTCACGGTGAGCAGGCCGATGCGGACCGGCTTGCCCTGCGCCCTCGCCGGGCTCGGCAGCGTCGTCACCGCCAGCGCGGTACCAGTACCCATCAGGAATGTACGACGATCGAGCTGTACCGTCATTGGGCTCCCCCTCCTCGGGCTAGGTCTTGCGAGCTACATCGAGCGTCGCGGTCTCCTCGGACGTCCGCCCTCCGACCGGCACGTCACGGAGCTGATTCCACAGGCGGTCGACCTCCGCCAGCACCGCGTCGTCAGATTGCTCGATGTCGATGGGCTTCACGGTGGGCACCCAGCAGGGCCGGCCCGTGACCCAGAACACCTCGGTGCGATTGCCTTCGGGGTCGAAGAAGTAGCAGCCGATGGCGCTGGCATGGTTGACGACGCCTTCGATGAGGTAACCCTCGGCCACCAGACGCCGGCGAAAGCTCCGCAGGTCGTCGAGAGTGGCCACGCGCATGGAGATCTGCTGGATGAGATGGGGATCCGTACCGTCGGGCCGCCCGCGCATGAGCGCGATCTCGTGGTCCACCGCTTCCGGATCCGCGCTGAGAAAAACGGCGCCCGCGCGCCAGTTCTGCTTGGTCACCTGCATGCCCATGACATCCCGGTAGAACGCGACCATCCGGTCGAGGTCGCGCACGTAGATTCCGACGTGTCCGAGCCCCATCACCCTTGCCATGTCTGCCCCCTTGTGCGCCCGTAGCCTACCCGAGCGCGTAGAAGCCCTTGGCGCCGCCAGCCAGGATCTCTGCCCATAGGAAACCCAACGCCAGGTCGCATCACGCGGCCCCATACAGCGGGCATCCAGGCCCCGCTGAAAGACCCCAGCGTCGTCGACCGCCGGCCCCGGAGCCGAGACCGCCCGGCTTTGATCCGGCTCCTGCGGCGATACTGCCCCGGGACAGGGGCGTCGTCAAGGGCCGCGGGAGCACCGCGCCGCACCGGGTCCTCTTTTCTTCCGGCGGCGGCCATGCTATAGGTTCCGCGCGCTCCACCGTCCACCGCACAAGCGGCCGTCCATCTCACAGGAGGGCAGCATGATCGGCGCTTCCCACTACCGCATCGGCGGCGATCGGCTCGCCGCGGGAGCTGGATGCTTCGTGGCCGATGTCCGCGTGCCCAGCATGCTCCACGCGGCGGTGCTCCGCTCGCGCCACGCCCACGCCCGGCTGGTCGGGATAGACGCCAAGCGGGCGCTCGAGCTGCCGGGCGTGCGCGCCGTGCTGACGGCCGCTGACGTGCCCGAGGCCGCCGTCATCCCGAACCGCGTGGGAGCGCCGCCCGGAACCGAGCGCTATCTCCAGCCCGCGATCGCCCGTTCCGTCGTCCGGTACGTGGGCGAGCCGGTGGCCCTGGTCGTGGCCGATGACCGCTACGTCGCGGAGGACGCGCTCGAGCTGATCGACGTCGTCTACGATCCCCTGCCCGTCTGCGCAACCGTGGCGGGGGCGCTCGCGCCCGGCGCGCCGCTCCTCTTCCCCCGCACCGAGTCCAACAATGTCGCCGTGATCGCGATGCGGGTCGGCGACGTCGACGCGGCGCTCGCCGCGGCGGCCGTGGTCATTCGCGAGCGGTTCGTCTATCCGCGGCAGACCGCGGCGGCCCTCGAGACGCGGGGGCTCGTCGCCGTGCCGCCGGATCCCGCCGGCGGAGAGCTCCACCTCATCGGATCGACCAAGTGCATCCACATCAACCGGAGCATCCTGGCTCCGATCTTCGGGATCCCGCTCGGCGCCCTTCGCCTGACCGAGGTGGACGTGGGAGGCGGATTCGGCGTGCGCGGCGAGCTCTACCCCGAGGACATCCTGGTGCCGCTCGCGGCCATGAAGCTCGGCCGCCCGGTCCGGTGGATCGAGGAGCGCCGCGAGAGCCTGATGGCGACGAACCACGCGCGCCAGGTCGAGTACCAGGTCGAGATGGGCTTCGACGGAGCCGGGCGCATCCTCGGCCTGCGGGCCCTGATCTTTGCCGACATCGGCGCGTACGTGAGGACGGCGGCCCTGGTGCCCGCTGAATTCGGCGCGGCGCTCCTCCCGGGTCCGTATCGCGTGCCCAGCTATGCCTGCGATCTTTGGTCGGTCGTCACCAACAAGACGCCCGCGGGGACGCTTCGCTCCCCCGGGCGCCCCGAGTGCAACTTCGCCCGCGAACGCCTGATGGACCTCGGGGCCGCCCGGCTCGGTCTCGATCCGGCCGAGATCAGGCGGCGCAACCTGATCCGCGCCGACGAGATGCCCTACGATTGCGGCACCAAGTCATTCGGCGCGAACACCGTCTACGACTCGGGCGACTACCCGGCGCTCTTCGACGAGCTGCTGCGCCGCCTGGACTACGATCGCGCGCGCGAGGAGCAGGCGGCGCGCAACGCGCGGCCGGGACCGCGGCGGGGCATCGGGCTCTCGGTCTACGTGGAGAAGACCGGCCTCGGGCCGTTCGAGACCGCCCATCTCGAGGCGCGGGCCGACGGGCGGTTCACCGTCGACACCGGCGCCTCGTCCATGGGGCCCGGGCTCGAGACGGTGCTCGCCCAGATCCTGGGCGAGACCCTCGGCGTGACAGCCGACCGCTTCGAGGTACGCCACGCCGATACGTCCAACATCGAGAGCGGCGTCGGCACGTACGGCTCGCGCGGCACGGTGACGGCGGGGAATGCCGTCGCCATGGCCGCGGTGAAGCTCGTCGACGAGGCAACGTCGAGGGCGGCCGCCAAGTGGGGCGTGCCGGAGGCCGAGGTCGGGTACGCCGCCGGAACGCTCGAGGCGCCCGGCCGCCGCGTCACGCTCGCCGAGCTTGCCGCCGAGCGACGGCTCGCCGTGGGCGCCTCGTTCAACGTGCCGAAGATCACGTATGCGGGGTGCGCGGTCGGGGTGATCGCCGACGTGGACGTCGAGACCGGCGCCGTGCGTCTCACGCGCGTCGTGATCGGCGCCGACGTCGGCCGCGCCGTCAACCCCGCCCTCGTCGACGCGCAGCTCGTCGGCGGCGTCGCCTTCGGCATCGGCAACACGCTGCACGAAACGCTCGAGTACGACGCCGGCGGGCAGCTCCTCTCGGGCACGCTCATGGACTACGCCCTGCCGTACGCGCAGGACGTCCCGCCCGTGGAGGGCTTCTACCAGGAAGTCCGGGCGACGACGAACCCGCTCGGCCTGCGGGGCTTGGGCGAGTGCGGCAATCCGGGCCTGGGCGGCGCCATCGCCAACGCCGTCTCCGACGCGCTCCGCGACCTGGGAGTCGGCATCACGGTCCTTCCGCTGACCCCCGCGCTGGTGTTCGCCGCGATCCGGGACACGGTCCGCCCTTGACAGCCGATAGATAGTAGACGCTGGAGACCATGATGCCGGCCGAGCCAGAGAAAGACGCCCCCACCCCCGGCATCCCGGAGCGCGCCGAACCGGCGAAATCGGACACCCGCGAGCCGACCGCCCCTGCCCGGGTGCTCTCCATCCACGCGCATCCGGACGACCAGGAGTTCACCGTGGGCGGCACGCTGGCGAAGTGGGCGCGGGCGGGCAGCCATGTCGTCACGGTGTGCATCACCAGCGGCGGCGCCGGCTCCAACGAACACACACCCCCGAACATAACGCGGGACGCGCTGGTGCCGATCCGCGAGGAGGAGCAGCGGCAGGCCTGCCGCGTGCTCGGCGTCTCCGAGGTGGTCTTCCTCGGTTACGAGGACGGCATGCTCGAGGCCTCGCTCGCGCTGCGGCGGGAGCTGACGCGGGTCATCCGCCGCCACCGTCCCGACGCGGTGGTGTGCGGAGATCCGACGGTGCGCTTCTACGGTGCCATGTACCTGAACCACCCCGACCACCGCGCCGCGTCCGACGCCGCCCTCGACGCCGTCTTCCCCTCGGCCGAGACGCGGCTCATCTTCCCCGAGCTTCTCGACGAGGGACTCGAACCCCACAAGGTCCAGGCGGTGTTCATCCACGGCTCGGAGTCGCCCGACACCTTCATCGACATCTCGGAGGTCCTCTCAGTCAAACTCGCCGCCCTCAAGGAGCACCGCACCCAGATGGGCACGTGGGATCCGACCGAGATGATCACCGGGTGGGCGCGCAT
>DASYVT010000115.1 GCA_035936835.1 Candidatus Methylomirabilota bacterium
TCAGGAAGGCGATGCCGACGGCACGCAGGATGTAGTTCTCGGGCAACGGGGCCTGCTGCGTGAGCACCGTCCAGTACCGTGGGACCAAGAGCATCGGGAGCGCGTAGGCCAGGAGGACCACGGCCTGCACCGTCATCACGAACTTGAGTGGGCCCATCGTGTCTCCTCCTCCGTGAAGGTTGTGGGGTGACGCACTGCTGTCCAAGTTACCCCGAAACACTCCCTTCTGGGCCTCTTTCTAAGCCTCTTTCGGCTTGGTCCAGCCGAGCGGACGTGTGCCGTCGACCGCGAGAGTGTCATGGGCCGAAGTACCCGTTCCGCTACAGGCATTCGGGGCTCAGAGGAGGCCGAGGAGCCGGTCGCCGGTCAGCGTGAGAGGCCCGGCCGTGAAGAGTGGAGCGGTGAACGCGCTCCCGAGGATGGGGAGGAGCGGCCCGGCCTGAGCGAGCCGGGACCACCGGTCACCCCGGCGAGCCGCGCGGCGCCTTACGATCGCATGGCCTTACGATCGCATGGTGGAGGGCTACGAGCAGGTCTGGTACAGTATCGCCGCCCAGCGCCTCATCGACTTCGTACCGGCGACCGACCCCGGCTGGGACTCGCGCCCGCGGCACGGCGAGGAGGTCCTGGTCAAGACAGGCCAGATCCCGACGGCCGCCTGAGCGCAAGCGAGTTGGGAAGGATCTCATGTATATCGGAATCGATTCCCACAGCGCCGAGCATGAAGGGGAGGGGAACTCCACTTACAGCCGGAATCTGATCTCGGCCCTCTTCGCGACGGAGGGCCCGGAGGCTTTTGCGCTCTTCGCTGCCGATCCGGATCACCCGTTCTATCGCTCACTCCCGCCGCGAAAGGGTTCGCGGGTCTTTCGCGTCGCGCAGGGCCGGGGGCTTGCCCGCGTCGGCTGGACGCTGGCGCGCGCCGCGACGCGGCAACGGGTGGACTGTCTCCACGTGCAGCACTGGGCGCCGCTTGCCTATGGTGGACCGCTGGTAGTTACCGTTCCTGACCTTGCCTTCCTCCACCTACCCGACACCTTCCCGGCGGCGCTGCGCCTCGCACTGCGCGTGCTGGTCCCGCGGAGCATCGCGAAGGCCTCGCGGGTCATCACCATCTCCGAGTTCAGCCGCGGCGACATCGTGACCTCCTATGGCGTTCGTCCAGAGAAAGTCACCGTGATCCCGTTGGGCGCCGGCGCAAGCTTCCGTCCCCTCGAGAGCGCCCGGACCGAGGGCGTGCTGGCCCGATACGGTCTCCGACCCGGCTTCCTGTTCTCCCTCGGCCGATTGAACTTGCGAAAGAACCTGGAGAGGATGCTCCTCGCTTACGGACGCCTTCGGACCAGCGGCGTGTCGCACACCCCGCTGGTGATCGGCGGCAAGCGGGACTACGGCGGCGAGGAGGCGCTTCACCGCATGCGACTCTCGGAGGTCGGCTCGAGCGTCCGGTGGATCGGCTTGATTCCTGATGAGGACCTGCCCGCTTTCTACAACGCCGCGGCGTGCTTCGTGTACCCCTCGCTCTTCGAGGGCTTCGGGCTTCCCGTGCTCGAGGCCATGGCCTGCGGGACACCGGTCGTGACCTCCGACCGCGCCGCGCTGGCGGAGCTGGTCGGCGACGCAGCGATGGTTGTGGATCCCGAGAGCGTCGAGGCCCTGGCGGAAGCCATGACGCGCGTCCTCACCGACGCCACGCTGGCGGCCGACCTCGGCCGGCGCGGGCTTGAGCGGAGCCGGCGGTACTCCTGGGCCGAGACCGCCCGCCGCACCCTCGCCATCTACCACGAAGCTGCCCGGGGTCAGGCCTCGCGGTAGGCGCGGAGGACCTGGGCGACAGTGCGGTCCCAGGAGAAGACCGCGGCGCGCGCGCGCCCCTTGGCGGCGAGGTCGCGGCGGAGCGCCTTGTCGGCGAGGAGCCGCCCCAGTGTCACGGCCGGTGGGGGCGTGAGTTGTCTATTTCCCCGAGGATTGCCGTGAGGGAGGTATGTGAATCGAGAGGGTGAAGTGGATCTCCTTCCCCCCGCGGCTGACGATAGGGCGTGTCGGTGAAGCGGAGGATGGTGGCGTCGTCGACGAGACGGTCGGCGATGGCCACGGCCTGACCGGGTGACGGCAGGAACTCCCCCACTGCTTCAACGGTAGGTTCGAAACCACAAGGCCTCCGGCGGTGGTGATGTCGGGGGGCCGGGGGCCTTGGGCACCCGCCACCAGCCGTGCCACGGACGTCGTCCTGCACAGCGATCCGTGCGACCCGCGCAGCGCCGAGACGCTCGATCGCTTGCAGATCTGGATTCGCGAACATCTGCCCGCCATGGTCCTGGGTGGGATCTTCATTATCCTACTCGCGCTGGTCCGCCGCCCTGGACCTGCCGTGTATCTGCTCGCGACCATGCTGCTCAGTTACTACGCGACGCTCGGCGCTACCACGTTGTTCGCACACTTCTACCACACCCGGCCCCTGGGACTGAGCCGGGACCGCCCGCGGCGGGGGGCGTGAGAAGGTCACCGCTTTTTTGCGGTGATCCAGATGGTGTCGTACCAGTTCAGTCCAGTCAGGCGGTTTAGGAGCAGATGAGAGTAGTAATAGAGCGTGTTCTTCAGCCGGGTCATGCCTGAGGAGACGAAATAGGGATCGAGAGAATGGTCAACGATGGCAAACCCCTCGCTGGTGAGCAGCTGATCGATGACCTTGTTCGAGAAATGCGAAAGGTGGATCTCATGGACGGACCCATCGAGGGCGATCCTGGGAAGCATCAGCCTCCCTCTCTCGCTCTTTCGCAGGCCGGTTGACTTCAGGAATGTCTTGGCACGCGTCCTGATGCTATCCACGTCGTTGGGGACCGCGATGAACAGCATCCCGTTGGCATGCAAGAGGTCTCTGCACTTGCTGATAACCCTCCGCGGGTAGGGAACGTGCTCCAGGACGTGAAACATGGTGATCGTGTCAAAGGGCCGCTGAAAAGGAATGTCTTCGAACTGCCCTTTCTTGATCGCCAACCTGTATTTCTGCCTGGCGATCTCGATCGCGATCTTCGATACTTCCGTGCCTTCGATGTGATCGAAGTACGGCCTCGCGTTATGCAAGAACTGGCCCGTCCCGGTGCTCACGTCCAGTAACGCCCCGGTTTTCATGTACGGCCGCATCTTCTTCAGCCGCCGCTTCCACAGCTCATCTCGTTCTTTCTCTTCCTGGAGCCATCCTCCGTAGTTGTCCGTTCTCGAGTAGTAGGCGATGATTTCCTGAGTGGTCGGCCTGGGATTATCGAACAGGTATCCGCACCGGATACACCGGTCGATGCCGGCATGATCATCGTACAATCGGAACTCTCCGCCTCCGCAGAGATCACACCTGACGAGCGTTTCCATTCCCCGCTCAGGCTTCGCGGTAGGCGCGGAGGACCTGGGCGACCGTGCGGTCCCAGGAGAAGGTCGCGGCGCGCGCGCGCCCCTTGGCGGCGAGGTCGCGGCGGAGCACCTCGTCGGCGAGGAGCCGCCCCATGGCCGACGCGATGTCGTCGGGCTCGCGCGGATCGACGTAGAGCGCGGCGTCCGCCGCCACTTCGGGCAGGGCGGAGATTCGCGACGTCACCACCGGCGTGCCGCATGCCATGGCCTCGAGAACGGGCAGGCCGAACCCTTCGCCGAAGGACGGCAGCACGAGGGCCTGGGCCCGGTGATAGAGGGCGCGCAGGACCTCGTCGTCGACGTAGCCGATGAGCGTGACGGCGCCGCCGAGGCCGAGCTCCCGGATGAGCGGTGCGATATCCGGAACGCGGCCGGGCCCGGCCACCGCCACGAGCCGGACGCCCTCGGCCTCCGGCCGCGTCCGGAGACGGGCGAACGCGCGTAGGAGCCCCGCCACGTTCTTGTGGGGCGCGAGGGCCCCCACGTAGAGGAGGAACCTCCCCGCGCTCACGCGCCGCTCCGACGCCTCCAGCTCGCCGGGGGCCGGCGCCGCGAGGAAAAACGGGTCCGCGCCGTGCGGCGTCACCACGACCTTCTCCGGGGCGACGCGGTAGCGCTCGCACACCGTCTGCTTGACGTACTCGGAGGGCGTGAGGATACGGCGGGCCTGGCGCACCGCGAGCGGGATGTGCGCGCGGAGCGCCAGATGGGCGCCGCGCGGGCCCGCCCATCCCCAGTGCTCCCTCTGGATCACCGGGTGGATGTCGTGGATCGTCACCACCGTCCGGCCGCGCCAGAGCCACGGCAGGAAGAAGCCGAGGGAGTGGTAGAGGTCCACGCCGTCGCTGGCCAGGCGGATCGGCAGGTTGACGTGCAGGCGCAGCAGTGTAAGCGGCGCGTCCGTCGTCCGCTTGGCCACGCGCGGGCCCTCGAGCGCGCAGAGGGGATTGTCCGCGCCGTCGGTCTTGCGGAAGTACAGCACGTAGTCGTCGTCCCGGTCCAGCGCGACGAGGCGCTCGACGAGCAGCGCGGCGTAGCGCCCCGTGCCGGTTCCCCGTCGCCCGGCGAGGCTGGCATCGATCCCGATCCTCACGAGCGCCGCCCCACCATCTCGTACACCGCAAGCGTCCCTTCTGCCGTCCGATCCCAGCTCCACTCCCGAGCGCGGGAGAGCCCGGCCTCGCGCGCCGCCGCCCGGCGTCCGGGATCCGCGCAGATCTCGGCGAGGGCCCGCTCGAGGGAGGCCGGGCTCCGGGGATCGACGTAGACGGCGGCCTCGCCACCCACCTCGGGCAGCGACCCGACGTTCGACGCGATGACGGGACAGCCCGAGGCCATCGCTTCGAGCACGGGAAGGCCGAAGCCCTCGTACAGCGAGGGGAAGGCCAGGCAGAGGGCGTGCTGGTACAGCCAGCGGAGAAAGCGCGGCGCCACGCCCTCGAGCACGTGGATGCGCTCGCGATAGGCGGCCACGGCCGGGCAAAGCGCGACCGGGTCGAGGGGGAGCGACGTGACCAGGACCACGTGGGCGGTCAGGCGCCCCTCGTCCCAGAGCGCCGCCATGGCGGCGAGCACGGCGGGGAGGTTCTTGACCGGGGCGGGCCCGCCGACGTGGAGGACGAAGCCCTCGGCGCAGAGGGCGCCCGCCCTCGGGTCGTCCGCCGGCGCGGGCTCGGGGGTGAACAAGGGATCGGCGGCGAGCGGGACCACGCTGACGCGGCCGGCGGGAAGGCCCAGGTGGCTGGTCAGGTCCCGCCGCGTCGCCTCGGAATCGCAGACGACGTGGGCGGCGCGCGCGCACGCGCGGAGCATGAGCCGGTAGAAGAAGCGGTAGCGGCGCCGCGGCAGGATGGCCTCGGGGAAGAGCAAGGGGATCAGGTCGTGGACGGTGACGACGACGGGCACGGGCTGCCAGAGCGGAATGCCCGGCATGGACGGGTTGAAGGAGACGCCGGGCACGTGGAGGACGTCCAGGCCGAGGCGGCGGGCCGCGAGCGGCAGCGCGAGCTGCTGGGACAGCAGAGCCCGGCCCCGTCCGAGGGGCGGCACCCGGAGCACCGTCGGGCGGAAGCGTTCGGGCAGCGGAGGCAGCTCGAGGGCGGGCGCAGCGTGGGCGAAGAGACTGTACTCGTGCTCCGGTCCCCGGCCGGCCAGCGCCTGGAGGAGGCCACGCAGGTAGGAGCCGATCCCGTGGCGCCCCTGCCGGATCTGCAGCATGGTGACGTCGATGCCGATCCTCATCGCGCCCGCGCTTCCCTCACCGACCCCATCCGCGGCAGGCCCAGGCCGGCGGAGATCAGCAGGCCGGGGCGCCGCTCTCCGTCGACGCGGTCAGCAGGCCCAGGTACACGTACGGGTACATCAGCCAGAGTGCGTGAGTGAACTGGTAGGCGAACAGGAGCGCGACCCCGGCGGCGAGTAAGGGCACAAGCACGGAGCGCGTCGCGTCGTCCGGCCCCCGGCGCAGCGCGCGCTGTCCCGCCCGGGCCACCACGGCCAGCAGCGCCACGAATGCGGCGAGGCCGAGCAGCCCGGAGTCGTGAAGCACGAAGAGGACGATGTTGCCGTTCCACACCCCCAGGAGCGGCGCCCCGTTGAAAGGCCTCACCTCGACGTTTTTGATCGAGCCCGCGCCCTTGCCGAGGATCAGGCGCTCCCGCCACGACTCGATCGTCCTGCTGTTGATGGCGAAGCGCACCGCCATGTTGTGGTCCCGGCCGGTGAGCACCGGC
Source organism: Candidatus Methylomirabilota bacterium (assembly GCA_035936835.1). Taxonomy (NCBI): domain Bacteria; phylum Methylomirabilota (SeqCode); species Candidatus Methylomirabilota bacterium. The sequence continues at coordinate 6,138 of DASYVT010000115.1, forward strand.
CTCAGCATGCGCAGGTACAGCAGCGAGGCGCCGATGACGAAGGTCTGCACGAGGTGCCCAAACGCCACGAGGAGGACGAGGGTGGCCACTCGCCGCCACGGCGGCCGCCGCGCCCAGAGCCAGAACACAGCGAGCGCCGCCATGTCCACCCAGGCCGCGCGGGTCAGGCCGAACACCAGCCCTTGAACGATGCCGCCGACGGAGAGCATGCCGGCCCACCGGCGAAGGTAGCCGCCCACCTCCGACCGCCAGGACCAGAGGGCGAGCGCAAAGGCGACGACGAGGAAGCTGCTGTAGAGGTTCCACTCCTGGAAGGTGACCATGGCCGCGAAGATGTCGCGACGGGACGTGGCCACGAGGGTCTCGGCGGCGTCGCTTCCCCAGATGGGGCTGCGCCAGAGGTTGGCGAGGACGCCGATGATCCCACCGACGACGCCGAGGACGGCGCCCACCGTGATCCACAGCCGCGCGCCCTGTCTCGCGCCGGCGGCGCCGCCGGCGCACGCGGCGGTGAGCGCGAAGCAGGCGAACCCGAGGATGTAGACGGAGGCGAACTTCGGTCCTTGCGGCCACGCGGAAACCGCCAGGATCGAAGTGAGCATCTGGATGCCCGCGAACAGGGCGAGCGCGGAGTGAGCGGGGGTCCAGCGCAGGCCGCCGCGGAGGGCGATGGCGGCGACGGCCATCACGGCGGCCAGGCCCAGGAGCCGATCGCCCGTGAAGGTGACGCCGCCGATGCGGAAAAGCGGCGCCGTGCACGCGCTGAGAAGGATGATGGCGAGCAGCCCGGCCTGCCTTCGCCCAGACGGCCGGGAGATGACGCTCATCGCCACGGAGTGTAAGGGCCGTCAGCGCCCGGCGTCGAGGATTCTCGCGGGATTCGCGGGTGCTCTCCATCCGCCCTCGGACGATCACACCAGACCGGCCCGGGCCTCGGAGGCCCAGCGCACCACGTCCTCGTCCTTCGCTCGCGCCTCGCTCGCCTCCACCACCCGCCCCCTGAGCACGCGGGGCAACCGGCCGAGGGCGAGCAGGAACCCGGTCACCCAGGCCTGCTCCCCGCGCACGAGCGAGAGCGCCAGGCGTGGGCCGAGCCACACCAGGTGCTCCCGCAGCAAGCGGCGGTCGCTCAAATTCTTCCAGTGGAGCAGAAAGAAGTTCCGTGCCAGGATGCGCCGGCGGCGGCGGGCGCCGACCCGCCCGATGGTCGCACTGTGCTCGTGATGCACGAGGGCGGCCGGTTCATAGAGCACCGTCCACCCCCTCTTCCATGCTCGGTAGCACAGGTCGAGGTCCTCGACGGTGAAGGGCGCGTAGAGAGTGTCGAATCCACCGAGCATCAGAAAGCGGTCACGGCGACACATGACGGCGCCGCCCGGCGCGTACAGGATCGGCCGCGGGTCTGGGAAGCTCTCTGACGTGTCCTCACCCGGGCGGATGCCCGGATAACTCACCGTGAGCCATCCGCGCCGGAACTCGGCACTCGTGATGCTCTCGTTCCACGGCCCTCCACGCGCCACGGGACCGCTCCCCCAGGTAGTGATCAGCGAGCGCGGAGCCACCGCGAACGTCGCGTCGTCCGCGAAATGGCGGGCCATGCGCACCAGTACGTCCGGTGTCACGTCCATGTCAGTGTTGAGGAAGAGCACGAGTGGCTCCCTTGCGGCCCCGGCCCCGGTGTTGCAGGCTGCCTGGAATCCCAGATTCCGGGGATGACGGATCACCCGCACGCCGGAGCCCACGGCGGCCAGGACGGAGACGCTCTCGTCCGTGCTTCCGTCGTCGACGACGATCACTTCGGTCTGGCCCGCGTATCCTTGGGCCATCGCCAGGACGCCGGGCAGGTAACGGCGCAACAAGCGCGCCCCGTCGAAGTTGGGGACGACGACGCTCACGCCGATCATCGAATCAGGAGTCCCCCGGCCGCGAACTGGACACCGAGGGCGTCGACCATCGCGTCCCAACTGAACTGCCGCGCTCGGGCCTCCCCGCGCTGCGCCGGGCGCGCGCGAAGCTAAGGTAAAGCGCGCTGAACTTCAGGCCTTGGGGCCGCTCCTTCATGTTCAGGATGGAGATGACGAGTTGCGTGGCGAGGGAAACCCCCAGGGCGACGTGCACGCCAGTCCACCGCAGTCGGCGACTGAGCGCGAGCACAACCAGAGCTCCGACCGCGACGAGCCCCAGGAGGCGATCGCCGGTGAATGTGACCCCGTAAAACCTCGCCTGCGGCAAGGTCCAGGTCGCTCCGAAGATCAAAAGCAGCGCTCCGCACTGCCTGAGCCAAGAAGCGCTCCGGCCAGCCGAGACCGAAGGGCCTTCGCCGCTGGCTATCACGCGGGCTGTGCGGCCCGACAGGTTGGCTTCACCGACGCCGGCAGCGTGATCGCCACGAGTCCTCCCTCCTCGATGAAAGTTCCACAAGTTCCCAGGCCGATTGCTCGCTTGAGCCACCAGCGCCAGGACGAGGAATAATAGGCCGAATTGCTTTCAGATCGCCCACGATCTTCAGCTCGAGACAGCTCCGGATGCGGGACAAGACGAATCGGGGGACTCGTCGTACTGTATAAAGGCTGGAAACCGACCATTCTTGAGGGGAGGGAGTCCAACGGATCTCGATGCTCGGGACCCGCGGGTGGCCGCGAGCGACCTGCGTCGGGCCTCCGGCGGAAGCCGCAGGGCCGCCGCGCTCGCCGCCCTGCTGGCTCTCCTCGCAGGGTGCGCGCCGGCCGTCCCGGAGGTTGCGAGTCCCGGCGACGGCAACATCCCCCGGCCGCAGCCCGTCTCCACCGGGACCTACCAGGTGGGCGCCTACTACTTTCCGGGATGGCCCAGCCGGGAGAAGTGGCAGGTGCTCGCCGCCTTCCCCGAGCGCACGCCGCTGCTCGGCTACTACCGGGAAGGCGATCCCGACGTCATGGACTGGCAGATCAAGTGGGCGGTCGAGCACGGCATCTCCTTCTTCGCCTTCGACTGGTATTGGGACCGTGGCCAACGGCAACTCGAGCACGCCCTTCACGAGGGTTACCTTCGGGCACGCTTCCGCTCGTTCATCAAGTTCTGCCTACTCTGGGCCAATCACAACCCGCCTGGGTCCTCCTCGGAGGCCGACCTCCTCACGGTCGTGGACCATTGGATCGCCCAGTACTTCCGCCAGCCCGAGTACCTCACCCTCGATGGCAAGCCGGTGGTGATCATCTTCTCCCCGGAGCGGCTCCGGGAGGACATGGGCTCCGAGGCCGTGGGCGCGGCCATTCGCCGGCTGCGCGCGCGCGTGGAGACGGCCGGTTTCCGGGGACTCTTCCTGGTGGGGGCGATAGACGCTGATCCTGCCGCCCTGGTGGCACTCAAGACGGAGGGCTATGATGCGGCGACCGGATACAACTATCCGCGGGCCGGCATGCAGGATGAAGCCGCGCGAGAGGCCCCGTACGACAGCGCCGTGGATGGCTACGAGCGGATCTGGGCGGATATGGCGGCCGCGCGGATTCTCGACTACATCCCGGTGACCGAGCCGGGGTGGGATGCGCGCCCCTGGGATGGCGCGAAGGCGCTCGTGAGGACCGGCCGGCACCCGGAGAAATTCCGCGAGATGCTCAGGCGCGCCCGGGCCTTCACCGACCGGCATCCCGTGGCCGAACGTAAGAAGCTGGTGCTCATCGAGGCCTGGAACGAGTACGGCGAGGGCGCGGTGATCGAGCCGCATCGGGAGTGGGGGTTCGCCTACCTGGACGCCGTCCGCGATGTGTTCGGTGGGTCCCGCGGCCGGCACCGGGACCTGACCCCCGGCGATCTCGGCCTCACGGTCCCGACGGCCCCCTGAGCGGACGCGAGCCGCCGGGGTCAGCACTCGGACACGCGTCCGGTGACGTGGCCCCATGAAAGCCCGAGTCTGTGGGACACTGAGGGCAATGTCAGCTGAGACGCCCGCTCTGCGCATCGCGATGCTGGGCACGCGTGGGGTCCCGGCGAGCTACAGCGGGTTCGAGACCTGCGCCGAGGAGCTGGGCGCGCGGCTCGCCGCCCGCGGGCACGAGGTGACGGTGTACTGCCGGGTGCCGCACATCTCCTATCCCGGGGCGGTCTATCGAGGGATGCGGCTCGTCAAGCTCCCGACGATCCGGAGCAAGCACCTCGATACGGCCGTGCACACGCTCCTGTCCTCGCTCCACGCGCTTGCCATGCGCTACGACATCGCGCTCTACTTCAACGTGGGGAACAGCGCGATGACCTGGATCCCGCGCCTGGCGGGGCAACGGGTCGTCCTCAACGTGGACGGGCTGGATTGGAAGCGGAAGAAGTGGGGGCGGTTGGCGCGCTGGTACATCCGCGCGGCCGAGCGCTGGGCCACGTGGTGTCCCCACCGCATCGTGACCGATTCCCGCAGGGTCCAGCAGTACTACCGCGACCGCTACGGCGCGCTGTCCACGTACATCGCGTATGGCGCCGAGCCGCTGCGGGTGCCCCCGGGAGCGCACCTCGAGCGCTACGGGCTCGAGCCGGGCAGGTACGTCCTCTTCGTGGGACGGCTGGTCCCCGAGAACTGCGCGCACCACCTGGTGGACGCTTTCGCGGGGCTCTCCACCGACATGCGGTGCGTGGTCGTCGGTGACGCGCCCTACGCCGCCGCATATATCCGCGGCCTCCGCGCCACCGCCGATCGGCGGGTGATCTTCACCGGGTATCTCTTCGGAGAAGGTTACCGGGAGCTCCTGTCGAGCGCCTACTGCTTCGTCGAGACCTCGGAGGTGGGCGGGACGCACCCGGCGCTCCTCGAGGCCATGGCCTGTGGCGCCTGCGTCGTGGTGAACGACACTCCCGAGAACCTGGAAACCATCGGGGAGGCCGGGTTCGGCTATCATGGCGAGATGGGTGGCGCCGCGCTCCGGGCAGTTCTCGAGCGCCTGCTCAAGGATCCCACCCTGGTAAAGCAGCATGCACGCAGCGGTGTGGAGCGGGTCCGGGCCCACTATTCCTGGGCCGCCGTGACCGACGCCTACGAGCGGCTGTTCCGCGAGCTGCTCCAGGAGCGAGGCCGGCGTGCTCGGTAAGCGCCGCGTCGAGTGGGTGCTCCGGCTCCTGGTTGCCGACGCGGCAGTGTTGCTCGCGTCCTTGCTGGTCGCCTACGGGCTTCGGGTTCTGCTGAACCGCCCACTCGATCGCGCAGCCGGCCCGCTGACCCACTACCTCTGGCTCCTCGAGCTCATCGTGCCGGTGTGGCTCGGCCTCCTGGCGTTCATGGGAGGGTACGGCGTCGGCTGGACCGCGCAATCGCGGGCCGGTCTCTTCATGCGTGTCAGCGGCATCGGACTGCTCCTGCTCAGCGCGGCGCTGTTCCTGGAGCCGGCGGGGCAGCAGATCAATCGAAGCCTGGTCATGCTGTTCGCCGCAGTGAGCGGGCTCGGGTTGTGGGCCGAGCGCCGTCTGGTCCAGGCGTGGCTCCGGCGTACACGCCACGGCGACCGCGGAGCACGGGTGGCATTGGTCGTGGGGACCGGCGAGCGGGCCGGCCGCGTGATCTCGGCCCTCCGGCGGTATCCCGAGGCCGGCTGGGTGGTCCGTGGCTGTGTGAGCATGGATCCGTCGGATCCCGTGCAGGCCGTGGACGGCATACCCGTCATCGGCTCCGTGGCCGAGCTGCCCGATGTGCTCCAGGCCGAGGAGGTCGTGGACGAGGTCTTCTTCGCCGTCCCTCCCGATCGACTAGCCGGGCTGGCCGAGGCCCTCGAGGTGTGCGAGAGCCTCGGGGTCGACACGCGCGTGCTCGTGGATCTGCATCGTCCGGCGCAGGCGCATCCGTTCGTGGAGGAGCTGTTCAGCCTTCCCTTCTACGGGTTCTCGCCGACCCTGACGCGACAAGGCGTGCTCGCTGCCAAGCGGCTCCTGGATCTCGTGGTCGCGTCGGTCCTGGTCATCGCGACGCTCCCGCTCCTCCTCGCGATCGGGCTCCTCATCAAGCTGACCTCCCCGGGACCGATTCTCTTCCGTCAAGAGCGCGCCGGCTTCCATGGCCGACGTTTCTGGATGTACAAGTTCCGCACCATGATCGATGGCGCCGAGGACATGCGCGAGCAGGTCGCCCATCTCAACGAGATGACCGGCCCGGTCTTCAAGGCGAAGGGCGACCCGCGCTTCACCGGGGTCGGCCGCTTTCTCCGGAGGGGCAGTCTGGACGAGCTGCCACAGCTATTCAATGTCCTCAAGGGAGAGATGAGCCTCGTCGGACCCAGGCCCCTCCCGCTCTACGAAGCGAAGGGGATCAGGGGCGCGCAGCGCCGGCGCCTCGCGATGCGGCCGGGCATCACCGGGCTCTGGCAGGTCAGCGGCCGGAGCATGGTGAACTTCGACGCATGGATGCGTATGGACCTGCGCTACATCGACGAGTGGACGCTGGTTCTCGACCTCAAGATTCTCCTGCGCACGATTCCCGTGGTCCTTCGGGGCGAGGGCGCCTCCTGACGCCGCGCGGCTCGAGGGCGACACCACGCTCCGTTCGCGGGCGGAACGAACCGGGGGGCTGGGCGGTGGCGGCACCGGGTTCCGATGGGGGAACGAGCAGGTCGGCCTCGCTCGTCCTGACCGGCCTCTACTCGGTGGTGCTGGGGATCCCCCTTGCGGTCCTGGGTGAGGCGGCGGGGCCGTATGACGATCCGAAGGTGTGGGCGCTCCTGATTCTCGCGGCGGCGACTGGCTTCGCGTGGCTGGTCCACGCGTGGAATCGGCCCGGCAGCGCAGCGCCGGCCCGCGACAAGCGCGCGCGCATCCTGCGCGTGATCATCCTCTCCTGCGTGTCGTGGTGGGCCATCACCACGGCCACCTCGATCGCCCCGCTCCAGAGCTTGCTGGGGAGCTTTGGCCGCGGGATGGGGCTGCTGACGATGACCTCGGCGGCGCTGATGTTTTTCTTGGTTCAATCCGAGTGCCGGACGCCGCGCGCCGTCCGCTCCATCATCGATGTCGCATTGCTCGGAAGCGTCCCGGTCTGCCTGCTGGCGCTCGGTCAAGCCGGAGGGTGGGATCCGTTGCCGAAACCGTGGGATCCCGCGGTGACCTCGCTCACGGTGCGCTCGACCTTCGGGCAGCACATCTTCCTCGGCAGCTACCTGGTCGTGCTCATCCCACTGACGGCGGCACGCCTGGAGTGGGCCCTGCACGAGCGGCGCGAGTCCGGGCGCGGGCCGACACCGGCCCGCGCCCGGTGGCTCCGCAGTCTGGCCGGCGCCGTGTGGGTGGCCGGTGCGGTGGGGCTGGTCGGCCTTGGTTCCTACTGGCCCTCCGCCCGGTGGGGGCTGGTTGCCTGGGGAATTGTCGGCGCCGCTGCGTGGGCGTTTCGCGGCCATCCCGTCGGCCGAACGGTCGACAGTGTCTTCAACGCCTGGCTCTTGGCCGGACTTCTGGCGGGCCAGGTGCTCGTCGTGATCCTTTCTCAAGGTCGCGGGGCCTTCGTCGGGATGCTCGTCGGTCTCAGCGTCGTTGCCGTTGCATTCCTGGTCCGGCGCCGAGCCTGGAAGGCGCTGAGCGCCGTGGTGTTGGGCCTCGTCGCTCTGATTGCCTTCTTGGCGCTCCTCAACCTCTCGCGCTCGCCGGCCGTCTCTCTCGGCAATGTCGGGCTCCTGAGCCGTCTCAGCGAAGTGGCGGATGTGCGCCGCGGGTCTCCCGGGTGGGTCCGCGTGCAGGTGTGGAGGGGAATCCTCGACGGCTGGAGCCGCCAGCTCCACGGCGAGACAGTGATCCCCGGGTTGTCGCCCCGGATGCGGAGCGTTCTCGGCTTCGGGCCGGAGACCCAGCTTCTCGTTCTCGACCGCATGGCCGGGCCCTTGTTGGGTGTGCTCCCGGCCACGGGCGAGGGCTGGAGTGCGCGATACGTGGTCGATCGAGCGCACAACGTGCTGCTCGAGCAGCTCGTGACGGGCGGCTTGGGTGGCGCGGCGCTCTGGGGCCTGCTCGTCGGGTCCCTCCTCGTGGTGGGAATCGCGCGCATTCGGGCGAGCGCTTCCCCGGGGGAAGCGACGATGGGGGAAACGACGATGCGTCTCGGGACACTCGGGGCGGTGCTGGGCCACGTGGCCGAGGGTCAGGTCGGGATCGCGACCGCGATGCCCCTCGTCCTGTTCTGGCTTGTGGCGGGGGTGCTGACGTCGGAGCCTTGGGTCGCTGCTCCCATCCTGTCCGGCGCCCCTCCTCCGCCGGTGGCGCCGCGCAAGGCGTGGCGGTGGGGCATGGTCCTGGCGATGGCGGCGCTCCTGGCCGTCCTGGTCGCGTGGACCAGCACGCGCTGGCTGCTTGCCTCCGTGGCCTACGCCGAGGGAGTGCGGCGCGGGATCGCCGGGCAGATGGCGGAGGCCCATCGGGAGTTCCAACGCTCCGTCGCACTCGCCCCAGGGCTCCCGCTTCCGGCCGAGGCGGCTGCCTACACGGCTATGCGTCTGGCAGGGAGCGAGACCGATCCCGCCAGGCGACGCGAGCTCTTGCGCGAGGCGGCGGCGGTGCTCATCCGGGCTCGACACCACGCCACCGGCAGCGTGGCCTCCTGGACCCTGACCGCGCAGGTCGCGCTCGCTCAGGCGCGGGCGGGAGACCGGAGCAAGCTCGCCGAGAGTCTCGACGCCTTCGGGGCCGCGGCTCGGCTGCGCCCCGACGATCCGCAGGTGCTGGCACAGTGGTCATGGGCCTGGCTCGAGAACGGAGATGCGGCGCGGGCCCGTCAGACAGCCGAGCGGGCGCTGTCCCGGGATCCGGGCGAGTGGCTCGCGTGGGCTGTCCTGGCGCGCTCAGCGAGGGAACTCGGGAATCTCGCAGAGGCCGAGCGCGCCCTCGGGGCCGCGCGAAAGCTGGCACCGCCCGAGGCCCGACGTCTTCTCGACGCCATAGTGCCCTAGCCCCGGATTTCCGATATCACGGGTGAACGCAGCGAGGTAGCACGGCTCAGCTGCCGCGACAAGACGCGGCCCCCGAGGCTCCCGGCTGGTGCGGAGGGCTCCACCCGATGGGGGACGCGACATCGGGCCCGGTTCGCCTCTCGTTCAACCCCCAGCGCCGCGTCGAGGTCCGGGGCGCCACGGTGACCTCGGATGCCGGGCTGCTGTGGCCCCGCGAGTTGGACGAGCGGCTCGGCGTGGGCGCGCTGATCGAGCGACATCGCACCGATCCCCGCACCGGACGCCACCGTCAATTCCCTCTGCCGGACCTATTCCTCCAGTCCGTCTAGGAGCGTGTCGGGGGAATGAGGGTGAACTGCACACGAATGGAGCCGCAAGCGGGCTGTGGCCCCGTCGGGCCGCGTGTGGGGGGATAGGGAGACCTTGGCGGGGTGGGCGACCGTGGCGCCTGAGGCAAATGCGGGGCCGCGATCTCGGCGCCGGGGGCGCTGCGGGGCTTGAGCACGAAGGCGAAATCGCGGGGGGGACCCGCCAGGCGGGCGCCGGGTCGGCCGGGGCCCGCGTGAAGCGCCGGTTCAGGTCGACGAGAAATTCGGGCAGAAAGGCGTTGGCGCCCGCGGGGGTGGTGATGTGACGCAGGCGCAGTTCGCTGGTGAGCCGATCCTGCAGGGTGTGCCAGCGCCGTTGGATGCGGCCTTTGGCCTCGGGGGAGCCGGCCTCGAGATAGCCGATGCCGAGGTCCGCGAGCACGCGGCCGAGGTGCGTGGGGGCTTGGGCCCCCTGGAGTTGTTCGGCGAGGCTCCAGTGGGCGTCATTGCGGACGAGTATGTTGATGCGATCGCCGTAGACGCTGGGCCGCGCCCCTCGATCCAGGCACAGGGACTGCCGTCGACCTGGACCATCTGCCCCAGGCGCGCCGCCGCTGGCGGACCGATTCGCGGCTGACGCGCAGGCCCTCCACCTCGCTCAGCTTCTCGGTGGCGTGGCAGTCATTGAAGTCCTTGTAGCGGGTCTGCACCATAGGCGACACATACGCGACAAAGCTTGACGCCCCATTGGGGGTTTATGTATACTCTGCGCGGTTGTCTATCAACGGCTGGCAATGTGAGGACACTGCAGCGAACAGGGTGCGGCCTCTCCGCAGTCTAATGACCCAGGGTACGGGAGATGCCAATGAAGGTAAAGGGAAAGTACTTCAGTCTCTTGGTCGCTGCTGGATTCGCCGCGCTTCTCTACGACCCTTTCCCAACATTGGCGGCGGTCGCGCCATCACTGGGTGCGGCGGCGAGCTACACGGTCCTGGGTACAAACTCCACCCCGATTGCGGGGACGGTAACCTGCACCACTTCCACCATCAACGGAAAGGTCGGCACCACCTTCACCTCGATCACTAACACCGGGCCGTGCGTGATTACGGGGACGATCGACGCGCCGGTCGGCGGTCCGGTTGTAGCTGCCTTCAACACCGCGTACAGCAACCTCGACAGCCAGAACCCGTGCGACACGATCCAATCCGGCACCCTTGCCGGCGTCACGCTCCCGCCCGGTGTCCACTGCTTCACTGCAGGGGCCGCGCTGACCGGCCTTTTGACGCTCAACGGGCCCTCGACCGGGATCTGGGTTTTCAAGATCGGCACCTCCGGGACCGGCGGCCTCGCGGGCACTAGCTTCCAGGTGGTCATGGCCGGCGGCGGGCAGGCGTGCAACGTGTATTGGCGGACCGCCCAGGCCGCGGCGATGACGGATTCGAACTTCATAGGAACCATCCTCGCGGGTACCGCCATCACTTTGACCAGAGGAAACTACGTCGGGCGAGCCTTGGCGACGACCAACGTGACGGTGACTGACGTACAGCCAATGACCTTCGCGGGCGCGGGGTGCAGCACAGGTGCGACAACGTTCAGCACCCAGGCTTCACCCGGCGTGGTCCTTGGAGCGGCGATCAGCGACACCGCGACGTTGAGCGGTGGCGTCACTCCAACAGGGGCGATCACCTGGAACTTGTACGGTCCCAATAACGGGTTTTGCACCGGCGCGGCGATCTTTACGTCGTTTCTGCCAATCAGCGGCAACGGAATTTACGTTTCCGGATCGTTCACACCCGTGCTCGCCGGCACCTACCGCTGGATCGCCAACTACAGCGGTGATGTGAACAATGCCCCAATCGCGACCGCGTGCAACGACGCGAACGAGACCATGGTTGTATCCAATGGTGGAGCGGTTACGACCGTGCTCACAACGCAAGCCTCACCGGGAGTGGCCCTTGGAGCGGCGATCTTCGACACCGCGACGTTGAGCGGTGGCGCCGCTCCAACAGGGACGATCACCTTCAACTTGTACGGTCCCAATGACGCGACTTGCACCGGCGCGGCGATCTTTACGTCGGCGGTGCCAGTCAGCGGCAACGGTGCCTATCCCTCCGCGTCTTTCACGCCCACGACCGCAGGCACCTACCGCTGGATCGCCAACTACAGCGGTGACGCGAACAATGTCGGCACCGCGAACGCGTGCAACGCCGTGAACGAGAACGTGGTCATCGCCGCTATCATCCCCACGCTGTCTGAGTGGGCGATGATCATGATGGCTGCTCTCTTGGTCCTGTTCGGCGTGGCGGGGATTCGTCGGCACGCGATGTAGTCAGCGACCGGGTCTTCTGAACGTGTGGCAAACGAGAGGCGCGTGAGCGCCTCTCGTCATTTGGCGGGTTCAGCTGCTGAACGTCTATTGAGGCCGCCTAGTGGACCTTGGTCCACTAGGTGGGCGGATCGTGTCGACTGAGAGTTCTCGTTGGTGCTCAAGAGTAGCCGGTTCGGCCTCGACCCGCGCGCGGCGCGAGTGACATGGACCATCCTGGTGTTCCTCGTCGCGCTGTCCCTGTTCTTCGCGTACCTGCAGTTTCCCCTTGTCCGGCTCGCGCAACAGGGGGTGATACACAGCCGACCGCTGGCGATCGCGGTGGTGTACCTGGTGGTCCTCGCGATGCTTGGCGGGGCCGGCATCGCGGTCGGGCCACGCCTGGCGACCGAGGTCCAGGGTCTGGCGCAGAAGCTCCCGGAGACGTCCAGGCGGATCCAGAATGGAGAGATCGTGATCGGTCTCCTCGCGCGCGGGGGATGGGAGTCGCAGCAGATCCGCGAGATCGACCAGCTGGTGCAGAGCCACATGGGAGAGATCGTCGGCAACGCCCAGCTGTGACAAGGCAGGTCCCGAGGGAGGACCCTCGGGCGAGGCCGCATGTCGCCCGCCCGCATCGCGCGGCGATGGAGTCGAGGGGAACAGCGTTTGTCCGTTCTATGCGCCTCGTCGTAGGCGCCACGCCGCTCATGTCGGCTCGCACACTTGACGCGGCTCGGACGCCCGGGGTAAGGTGCGGCAGAACATGAATCGCGCGGACCGGCTCAGACTCTTCCTCAGGCGCCAGCGCGCCGGCATCCGCTTCTGCGCGCTGTTCGCATTGTTCACCGTGCTGGGGTTCGCCATCATCTACGCCGCTCAGAACGTGCTCGTCGTTCCGCTGAACCGCCACCTCGCCTGGATGACCGAGAAGTCTTTGCGGCTCGTCGGGGCCCACGCATCCTCGTCGGGACCCGCGGTCGCACTGAGCGGCTTCGCTGTCGAGATCCGGAACAACTGCAACGCGATCTACGAGGTCGGCCTCTACGAGGCCGCTGTCTGGGCCTACCCGGCCTCGCTGCGCGACCGGCTGATCGGCACGCTGGTGGGCGCGGGCGTGCTCTACGTCGTCAACTTCGTCCGGATCCTGACCCTGCTCGCGCTCGGTGTCTTACAGCCCTCGTGGTTCGAGGCCACGCACCTGTATGTCTGGCAAGTCCTCTTCCTCCTCGTCGCCGCCACCTGCTGGATCGGGTGGGTTAGCCGGATTCGCCCGGTCGCTTAGAGCGGCTTGGCCGCGCGCGCTCCTCCGGCTCCTGGGGTGCCTCGTGGCCGTCTCGCTGCTCTGGGTGGTCGTGGCTCCGGTCTACGCGCGCGGCCTCGCCCTGATCGGACGCGCGCTGATTCCCGTGCTCGAAACCGCGCCCGATACCCGCTATGTGGTGGAGGGCGGGCGCCTGCTGGCCCAGCGGCCGACCTGGTTGGCGAAGCAGAAGCGGACGGCTCCGCTCGTCTGGCCGATCTGGGTACCCACAGCAAACTACGGCGTGCCGCTCCTGGCCGCCCTGATCCTGGCGACCCCGGGCTGGAGCTGGCGAAGGCGCGGGCGGGCGCTCGCCGTCGGCCTCGGGCTTCTCACGCTCACCCAGATCGCGTTCGTCCTGGTCACGATCGTGGCCACCCAGCAAAGCCCCGTCATGAGTCCCGACGGCATGGTCCAGGTCCCCGGCTTTTCGGCGATCAAGCAGCCTATCTTCTACGCCCTCTATTCCTTCTTCGATCAGACGGGGCGCGGCTTCTTCGCGCTCTTCATCTACCTCGGGCTCATCGCGGTCGGCTGGAAGGCGCCCGAGGCCATTCCTCCGGTCCCGCGCGGGCGCCCTGTGGGTCGCAATGACCCCTGCCCCTGCGGGAGCGGCCGCAAGTACAAGCGCTGCTGCCTGGCGTAGTGGCGGCCACGCCACGCCTTCGTCCCTTGGAAAGTTGCGGCGCACACGCTTGGCCGATACTCGACGATCAGCTCCTCCGGATTCCAATGGACGGTCTGGACCGGCGTCACACCATGCGCCGCAGCGACGGCAAGACCCGTGTCGAGAGAGTCGTTCGCGATTTGCATGAGTCGCTTGACGGCTGGCCCGCTCCGTTCCATGCATCGCGCCTCAGCTCGGCGACAAGCGTCCCGGTGACGATCTGCCGGGCTTCCTTGTTGGAGTGGTCGGTCGTGTCAACGCAGAGGTCGGCGAGCCGTGGCCGAGCGCGCCGCAGGGAAGCGTTCCGTCGCGCTCCCCACCGCGCCACCAAGAGAGTATTATTAAGCGATGCACCTCGGGACCAGCCTGGTCCCGCTCACGCGGGCGCTGATCGCCGGCGGACTTCTCCTCCTCGTCACCTATCTCCCCGCGCTCGACGGCAAGTTCATCTGGGACGACGATGCCCACGTCACCACCCTCTCGCTGCGCTCGCTGACCGGCTTCTGGAGAATCTGGACCGACCCACGCGCCACCCAGCAGTACTACCCGCTCACCCACTCGGCGTTCTGGCTCGAGTACCAGCTCTGGGGCGTGAACCCCGTCGGCTACCATCTTGTCAACGTCGTCCTGCACGTGCTGGGCGCTCTCCTCCTGTGGTGGATCCTCGAGCGTCTGGCCGTTCCCGGCGCCTGGCTCGGGGCGGCGATCTTCGCACTCCATCCCGTCCACGTCGAGTCGGTGGCATGGATCACGGAGCTCAAGAACACGCTCTCCGGCGTGTTCTACCTCGGCGCATTGCTCGGCTACCTCTCCTTCGACCCACCCGGCGCGCCGGCTCCGGTACCCGGCGGGAAGAGGGGGGTCAAGGACGCCCGCGACTGGTGGCCCTACAGCGTCGCGCTCGTGCTGTTCGTCTGCGCCCTCCTGAGCAAGACCGTCACGGCCTCACTTCCGGCCGCGATCCTCCTGATCATCTGGTGGAAGGAAGGCCGGCTCGGCTGGCGGCGCCGCGTGGTGCCGCTCGTGCCGTACTTCGTCATCGGCGCCACGCTCGGGCTCGCGACGCGCCCACTCGCTGAGCCAGAACGGGGCAGTTTCTCCCTTGGAGAAGAGTCTTGACTTTGCGTCGATTCCACATACACTACACGGTGTTGGGTGGCGCCCCACGGGTCGATTGTTGCCGTGGAAGACCGACAACTACACAAGTACCGACAGCTACACAAGTAAGGAGAACACCGTGAGGAGACGACTGATCCTGATCGCCGCCACGTGGGCGGCCGTGGTCGGCCTCGTCGCTGGGAGCGCGCATGCGCAATCCCCGACCCCGCCGGGCGGGCAATTCGTCCTCGTCGGGGTGGTGTTGTTGGAGGGGGAGCGCGGGCTGGCCTGGGTACAGGAGCCTAACTTCACGGGCAACAAGGTCGTCACCGTGCGTCTCGGCGACAGCGTCGGTCCATACCGCGTGACGAAGATCCTCACGCACCAGATCGAGCTGACGGGACCCGGCGGAACTATTTCCGTCCCCCTGGCCGGATTGCCGGGCGCGGTCGGCGTGGCGTCGAGCGCCGGCACGTCGAGCCCAGGAACCGTGCAGCAGCCGGCGGGCGAGATGCCGCCACACCCAGCGCTTAGTAACCCTAACGCGATTGTCATTCCCCGAGGTGATCCCCGCCGGAACTTCCCGGCGGCCGAGATCCTGGCGGGAGCGGGAGCGCCCCAGGTCGGCGGGGTAGCGAGCGAGGCGTGGCCGTGGCAGTCTAACCAGCGGCTAGCCGTTCCCGTTCCTGCAGCGATGCAGACGCCGCCGCCCGCACCGCCGGCACGTAACCCCAACGCGATCATCAGTCCGAGGTAATCCCAGCCGGGACTTCCCGGTGTCGAAGATGTTTATAGGGGGTCGACCTGTGCGGGTGTTACCGAACGAAACGGCGGCCGCCGGGGAAGAGAGCGCCCACCGCACGAGTCCGGAGCGCGCTCGCCCGTTCTTCCCTGCGACGTGCCATCCGGTCTTCAGCCGGCGGCAGTTCCTTGTCGGCGCGGGCACGGTGCTCGCCGCCGGCCGGCTCGGCCGCCGCGATGCCCTCGCCGGGCAGGCTCCCGATGACGGAGCCGCGATCATCCGGCGCTATGCGGTCACGCCGGAAGATCCGTGGGCGGTGGCTCACGGCTTGCGTGGGATCGGCCGCGACTTCACGATCAATGGTGGGCGCCGCGCGATCGATTACCTCCTTGAGGATGTGCTGGTCACTCTCCCCGCCAACGGGAAGGGGGCACTGGGCTTTCCGATCGAGGTCGAAGCGCACCCGAACATGTTTCTCAAGACGCTGCTGGAGGCGGGAGTCCCCCTCGACCACGCGTTCACGCACGAAGGGCGTCGGCGCACACTGCGCGACGTAGTGGACGGGGCCCGTGGGCTGTTCCGGCCCACGCTCGTCAGCTCCGTGCCCAATGCCTTGCCCTGGAGCCTCATTGCGCTGACTCGGCCCACGCCCCCCCTGCGCCAGCAGTGGACCAATGCCTGGGGAGAGACGGTGGCGCTGGACCTCGTGGTGGAGCGTGCGTTGCGGCTTCTCGAGCAGGCCTCGGGACCGCTCGTCGAGGCCATGCGAGCGGGCCGGCCCGAGACGGCTCAGGCGCCGGTTCACGGGTTCACGTGCGGCGGGACCCACATGCTCTACGCGCTCTTGAGCGCCGTGCATGCTGGTTACACGGGCAAGGACCGCCGAGAGCGGGTGCAGCAGCAGGTCGATCTGCTGGTCTGGAGGCTCAGCGCGGATCTCGATTTCATCGAGCGCTTCTACGGGGCGCGGGCGGGCACCGCGGGGGCTTCCTGGTATGCGCTCGACGCCAAGCTCAAGCTCCTGGGTCACGGGGCGGAGTGTCTGGCCTTTGCGACTCTGCATGACGTGGTGGGGCTCACGCCGTCTCAGCGGGAGCGGCGGCAGGCCGCCGTGGCGACGCTCAGGAGCATGCTGCGGGACCTCGAGACGCGCGACCTCGGGGAGGCCCAAGCGCTGGACCGCGAGCTGTACCGGCAGTTGATCGGCGACGTATGTCACGCGCGGCACGGCTTGACCCTTGCGTGAAAGTGCAGGGATCCGGGGCATGAGGAGATCGGGGCGTCGTACGCTGTTGGCGGTCGGACTCGTGCTGCTCCAGGTCGTGGGATGGGCGGCGAGCGTCCCCGGCCAAGGCGTACCGGCTTCATCCGCGCCGGTGGCTTCGGAGGCAGAGGTCCCGGCGCTCCAGGAGCGCGCCGGGGCGTTCTGGGCGGCCCGCGTGGCCGGGGATTTTGAGACTCAATGGCAATTCCTCGAGCCGCGATGGAAGGGGCGGGTGACGGCGACGGAGTATGGGTCGGACCTGACAGGCGCCCGGTACCTGGCCTTTCAGGTCGAGGGAGCAACCGTGAGCGGGTTCTTCGCGACGGTGAAGGTGCGGCTGCTGGTCCAGCACGTTCTGCCGCTGTCCGCTGCGGGCCGGACCCGCGTCAGCCCGCAGGCGACTGTCGTGGAGGATGGCTGGATCCGGATTGGCGGCGTCTGGTTCCGGAGACTGGACGATGGGGGCAGGGCGCCGTCGCAAACGGGTCAACCGTGAGGTCCAAGGGGGCTTTGGGGGGGGCAAAGACGTTTGGCGTCGGCCGGAATCACCGCGGAAAAGCCGGGCTTTTTTCCTTGACACAGCGACCATGCCCCAACTATCCTCAGGCGGTGTTCACGCTGTGTCTTGTCTATTCACGCTGTGTCTCGTCTAACGGGTGCCGCGCGTGAATCGTGTTCAGGCGCCATTGGGGGGGTGGGAGATGGGGGAGCGGGTCAGGCGGAGCGGAGCCGGCGAGTCGGGGGGCGAGTGGTGGCCATCACAGCGGACCGACCTGCCGGAAGTCCATACATCGCAGAGGCAGCATAACAGTGGAAACGCCGTTGTCGCGCGGATGGGGTCATCGGCAGAACGCACCGTGTGCGGTACGTCGTTCACTCACACCATTGAGGGAGGGGGCTGGGCAATGAGGAAACTCATCGCAATAGGAGTGCTGGTTGGAGGTCTTTTGGCGGTGGCCGCACCGGCCACGGCCCAGTTCGCGGACCCACTGAGCTTGGCCGCTTCCGGAGTGCTCATGCCCTACTTCGGTGGCGGGGGAAACCTGTCGTTGCTCGAGGTCGCCTCGCCGGCCGGGCCGAACGCGGGCCTGCACATGCTCTTCTTCAACGAGACGTGCACTCGCATCTTCGACTCGGTGGGCCTCGGGGAGACGGACAATGACATCGCGCATTTTGACACGGCGACCATCAATCCTGGAGGGAGTGGCCTCATCGCCATCGCCGCTGCCGATCCCACAGGCTTCAGCCTGGTCCCGCTGATCAGCCCGATCCACGCGAGGGTGTACTGGATCACCCCGCCCGGCAGATCGCGCGTCCTCGAGCCGATCACCGTCGACACCTTCGGGATCACCGGGGGTACTATCTGGAACCCGCTCCGGACGGCGGCAACCTTCTTTGCTCCGCCAGAGGGTGGCTTGATCACCACCACCGTGTACTTCATCTGCCCGAGGACCACGATCCAAGGAGCTGTTGGGGATGCGTTTCCCACTACCTTGTTCCCGACAATAGCGCCGGCATTCACTGTGGGCGCTTCGAACCTGCGGGTGCGGATCTACAACACCAACGAGGTATTCCTCCGGGACGCTAAGACCACCTGCGATTGCCTGACGACCAAGAACGTGCTTGCCATCAGCAACGTGTACGGCGTCCTCCCCGACGCTCAGTTCGGGACCTACACGGAGATCGAGGCGGATAACATTACTGCACCCGTTGCGGACCACGCCTTCACGGGTTACAGGTCCATCCAGGTAACAGGTGGTGCCAACATTGACTTCTTCGGACGGTTGAGCAACGGCAACCGGGGTGTGATCCAGGGAGGCCCCGGCGCCGCCAACCCCGCGAGCGGACGGTAGAAGACCCTTCAACCAGGCTTGAGCGAGCCAGGGGGCGGGCGGTGGGGAAGTTCCCCACCGCCCGTTTCTTTGGGTGGGAGGCTAGTTGAGGAAATTCACGGAGGTCTTCTGGCGGCCGCTGCGCCGGCCATGGGTCAGCAGGCCGCCGACCGGTGAGGCGATCTCGAGCAACGAAAGCTACACGTCGACCTCTTCCGACGCCTGAGCACCGGCAACGGGCTCTCGTTCCACGGCTTCATCCCGGTTCGGAAGCGGGGTGAAGTCCCTCTCCGAGTTTCCTAGGCCTTCGCGAGCGTGGATAATGGGACCGGCAGGGCTATTCCTTACGGGTTATTTCTTGTCGAGGAGCAGGGTTCGACCGTCGACCTGCTTCGTGACGGCCAACGGGCCTCGCGCGTAATCCCACACTTCCCACGCCACGTAAAGCGCCCCGCCCCTCCCCCAGAGCACCGTGGGGATCCGGGCAGCCTTCTTTTGGCCGGGAGGCGCTACAAGCATCTCGGGACCCCAGGCTGGGGACTTTCCGGCCGCTCGGACGCGGAGGTAGATGCCCTCGTAACCGGCGCGGTCATCTTCCCACGCGACGGCCAGGCGTCCGTCCGCGGCGCTTGCGATCCTGGGGACTCGGGAGACCGCCGTCCCGGCGTCATCCATGTCGAGCCGCATGTCCTCCGTTCCCCAGGTGCGTCCGCCGTCTCCGGAGCGTCCGGCGAAGATGTCGTCGCGGCCGTTACGGCCGTCCTGCCACACCACGAGCGCCTCTCCGTCCGGGCCCAGTACCGCGGCCGGAGAACTCGCATCGGTTTGCGAATCTGCCGGGAGATGATCGACGCGCGTCGGTGAGCTCCACGTCACGCCGCCGTTGGCGGAGGCGACCGCGTAGATGCGGTCACGACCCGTGCGGGTGTCCTGCCAGACGAGCAACAGACGCCCTCCGGAGCGGAAAAGGCGCTGGCCGAAAACGGACGTGCTCTGCCCGCTCAGCGCCACCGGATCCGCCCAGGTCTGTCCGCCGTCCGCGGACCGGCTTAGATAGAGACTGCTCCGTCCGTTCCGGAGCCCTACCCACACGACCCAGAAGTGATCCAGGCCGTCACTGACCATCTCGGGTCGAGCATAGAGGTCGGCGCTCGTCTGCTGAGGGAAGCGGCTCAGCAGCTGTTCAGGTTCCCACGTGGCGCCGCCGTCCGGAGAGCGGCGGGCGTAGATGTCCCAAGTTCGTTGGAACCGCCGCTCATCCGCCCACACGACCACGAGGCTTCGCCCCCGTCCCCATCCGAGCTTCGGCGTGAAGCCTGCGCCCGAGCCATCTATCGATGTGGAGGACTGGGTCCACGTCTTTCCCCCGCCGTCCGAGCGGGCCAGGCGGATCTGCTTGGTCCGGGGGTCGTGACGCCTCCACTGGTAGGCCAGGGCCACCGCCCCCGATGATCCGAATGCCACGTCGGGGTCCAGGGCAGTGATACCGGTCTCGTTCGGAAGGATCTCCAGCACCTTTTGCCACGCGTGCTGGGGCGACGCGAGGGCGAGGAAGACTCCGCCCCCGCCCGTCCGGAGGTCGCCGGAGCGCTGCCAGAGACTGAACACCTCCCCCGTGGGACCGGAGAGCAGTCGCGGCCCCGTCTCGTCGTCAGGGGTGGCAGGTTGCCCCAGCATTCCCGCTGCTTGGCCAGGGGCTTGCGCCGAGGGGCGACCGATGAGAAGAAGGACTGTCAATGCTGCCGTAAGCGCGAGGCAGCCTGCCCAGCGATGTCGTTGTCGTCGCATTCGTTCCTCCCAGATGGTGTGTGACCACGACCTACACGAGGCGGCGCGGTACGCACGGCGTGACATGGATTCTCCCCGGGCGGATGTCATCAACCTCCCCCGGCCGCCCGAGTATATCACGGAGCATTTGGCGCCCACTATCCCGCCCTGCCCGGTGCGCTTGTGACCGTCCCACTGTCTGAGGTAGACTGACATCGTTGATCGCGGCGTGTCATGGCCGGGCCCCGAGGCCTTCTTGGCGCGGAGGCCGTATGAGCGCCAACGCGACGGTCGTCCAGAGGAGGCGCGTGAATGGGGTGGCGACTGTGGGGGTGTGGCGCTATGGCCCTGCTCCTGACGTGCGTAGCGGTTCAGCCGACAGCCGGAGCGGCACCGGTGTCCTCCGCTTGGCCGATCTTGGATGAGCTGGGCAAGAAGCTCGAAGATCGGAGCCGGCCGGCGCAGGAGCGACTCGAGATCATCCTCACGTTCGAGGAATGGGCGGGGGCGCAGGTCCGGCCGCCGCTCGTGGCGGTGCTGAAGGACCCATCGCCCGCGATCCGCGCGGCGGCGGCGCGAGCGCTGGGCTGGCCGGGAAACAACGAGGCCGTCCCCGCGCTTCGCGAGCGCGTCGAGACTCCCGGCGAGGCCGCGGGCGTGAGGGCGGCCGCGGTGCGCTCGCTCGGACGCATCGGCGATCGATCGGTCCGCGCCCTCGTGATCACGGCCACCGGGGCGCCTGATGCATCCGTCCGGGAGGCCGCGTTGTGGAGTGTCGCGCTCGGATCCCTCGTCGACCCGGCGGATCGGACCTTGTACCTGATGCGGCTCGCGGAGGATCGGGCCGCCGAGGCCCAGCTGCGGACTGAGGCCATCCGTGCTCTCGCGAGCGTAAAGGAAGAGGGCGTGGTGGACGGCCTCGCGCGGATCCTCGAGGGCGAGCCGCGACTCACGATCGCCTTGCCGTCGGGCACGCCCACTGACCAGCAGATCATGGTTCTCAGGTATGCGCAGGCCAGGGATGTCGCGGGATGGGCGGCGGGAGCGCTGGGGCTGCTCGAGGCGAGGACCGCGCTCCCGCTCCTCCTCAAGACCGCGGAGGATCCGAACGACTACTTCCTCCGGCTCATGTCGCTCCAGTCCCTGGTCGGCTGGAACGTTCCCGAAGCCTTTCCCGTGCTCGTGAGAGGCCTCGAGGACCCGCTCCCCGACATTCGCGTCTTGGCCCTGACGGGACTGGCGCGGCTCGGTGATCCGAAGGCCCTGGATCCGGTGCTCGCGCGCCTCTCCGATGCGAGCCCGGCAGTCCGTGCCCTGGCCGTCCCGACCCTGACGCTTCTGGGAGGCCCGAAGGTCCGGCCGCAGCTCGAGGCGATGCAGCAGAAGGAATCCGACCCGGACGTGCGGGGCGCCCTGGAGGACGAGCTGTCTCGGCTGCCGCGCTGACGGACGGTCAGCTGCGGCCGTCACGCTGGGCGTCTCGTTCGAAGAGCAGGGAAGCGCCCATGATCGTCAACCTGTGGCGCTACCGGGGGTTCATCGTCAGGAACGCGTTGAACGACGCGCGCCACCGGTACACCGGCTCGGTGGTCGGAGTCGCCTGGAACGTGATCAACCCTCTGGCGTAGATCCTGATCTACTTGGTGGTGTTTTCGCAGATCGGCAGGGGCCAGCTGGACGAATTCCTGTGACTGATTTGCCCAGGTCGCCCGGTTTCACCGCCACTCGCCGGCCACCGCGGTGGCGCTCGCCATGTTCCTCGCCTTTCCCATGGTCGAGCTCTCGCTGCGCTCGATCTTCGAGCCCGACGCCGGCGCGCGGGTGATCGCGCAGGAGCTCGAGGGCGTGCGCGCCGACGCATCGCGCCCGGTCCTCCTTGCTGGGTCCGAGGCTCTCGCGGGCGAGATTCGTATCCTGACCCAGGTTCGCCTCGTCATCATTCCATGGAGCCGGATCCAGCCTGCGCCCGAGTCGTGCCCCGACTCGACCTCGCGGGCTACCGGACCCGCGAGGTCTCCACGGGAGTTCTGAGCCTGCCGGTGGACGCTCTGGTGCGCGCGTTGGTCGAGGGCAGGGTGCCGGAGCTCCTCGAGGAACAGAGCCGGCGCTTCGTGGTGGCCGTGCGGCGCTGAACCGCGCCGCCGGCCAGGATACAAATCCGACTCGTGCTTATCCGGTTGACTCCACACACCGTACAACTGCTTGTAGGTCGTCGGCTGCTGTTGGCTGCCGAGGCTCAGCAGGGTGTGGAAGGCAGCCATCGGCACCCGCCGCCGGTTGAAGCGGAAGGTGAACTCGTCGAGGTAGGCCTGGAGGTGGCTGTGGCCGACACCGTGATGGGTCCCGCGGAGCCAAGTCTTCAGGTTGCCAAACACCCGGTGGATGCGCGGCAAGATCTTGCTTGCCCGTCGCGGGTCGCCCTGCGAACGCGATCGGTGGCGGTAGCCCTCTCCGAGAGGGGGGCGGAGCCTCCCCAGGCATCGGTGAGTACCACCGCCCCGTGTGCCACGTTTGCTCTCACGAAGCCGGTCAGGGATCGTGCCGAGACATCGGGCACCACCTGCAGACGGACTCTCCCCGACGCTCTGCCCCGAACCTCAACGGTGCCGACAACGATCGCTTTGTCACCTACTTGGCGCCCACCACGCAAGCCCGCTTCAGGACCGCCGATGTAGGTCTCATCGACCTCGACCCGCTCCTTCAACAGCTCGCGATCGGGCCGCACCATGGCCCGGCGGAGCTTCTGCAGCATCGCCCAGGCCGTCTCGTACCGGCGGATCCCCAACTGCGCTGGAGCTGGAGGGTCGCGAAGCCCGGCGGCTGGGTCGCGACCAGATAAGCCGCCCAGAACCACTGCGTTAACGGGATCCTGGTTCGGTGCAAGACGGTCCCGGCCGTGACCGAGGTGTCGTATCCGCATGCCCGGCACCGCCACAAGAGCCGCGTCGGCAGCTCGAGGGCTTCGTGATGCTTGCACCTCGGACACCGGGCCCCCTCCGGCCATCGGCTCCGGGCCAGGTACCGCCGACACGCCGCCTCGTCGGCAACGAGCTTCCTAAACTCGTGGAACGACCGAGGAGACTCCGGGCGCATCGCGCCCGACCCTATCCCTTGGGGCTTGTGGAGTCAACCGGATAAGCAGTACAGCCGTTTTGGAGAGCCGTGGACGCGATTGCCTTTTCGCGCTTTCATCAGCGCATGGCCGCCAACGCCACAATTCTGGACATAGGGTGTGGGGAAGGAGGGCGTCTTTTCAGATTCTGCGGCCGGGGGACAGGCTGCTGGGGCTCGACGTATCCCGTAACCTGGTTCGTCAGGCGGCCGGCCGTGCCGCGCGAACGGGAGTGAGGAACCGGGCGACTTTTCTTGTCGCGGACGGGAGTGCGCCGCCCATCAGACCGTCGACGTTCGATTGTGTCCTGACGTACGGCGTGCTGCATCATCTTCCGTCACCGGCGACCGTCTGTGAGCATATCCAGAGGATTCTCAAAACTGGCGGAGTGCATTTCGGATGCGAAAATAATACGAGCGTGTTTCGGAAGCTCTTCGACGCTCTGATGCCGATGTCGCCTCTGTGGAAGGAAGAAGCGGGTGAGTCGCCGCTGATGTCCCTGGAGCAGGTGACGGCTTGGACGAACGCGGCGTGAGGACACGTCGAGGACGCCTACACCACCGTGTTCGTTCCTCCACACCTCTTGATCCATATGGGTGACCCTGGGTAGCTCTGCTTGCCGGACCCCGGTGGCTCACTATGGGGCGACCGCTGACAGCCGGCGCGCCGCCGCCGCACTCGAGGCGCGATACGCCCTGCGCAGCATCGCTCGGACATAGGCTTGGCGGGCTCTCGGCACCAGCGCCTCGAGGTTGCGTCCCTTGTGCAGCTGGCAGCGTCGTACGATCGCGGCGTCGCCGAGGACGTCGCCGAGGCCTTGCGCAGCCCCTTGCCCCCGTCGCGCGTGAACTTTGTACTTCGCTCGACAGAGCGTGATGTTCACTCATCCAGCTTACCGGCTCGATGCTCAAATCAGTTCATTTCGTCAGTGACACTGGCTTAGCGGCGTCGCGTTCTCCTTCCTGCGTTGGCGTCAGCTCAACCGATCACCCTCGCTCCTCCGGTTACGCAGGTGAGCCGATGCCACGACGCCAAAGACTCGCTTGGCGTTCATGACTAACGAGCTGTCGCTCTCCAACCAGGAACGCCGATCGACGTCAGCCAGTTCGACCCTAGGACCACATTCCCTCCCGCGCCGCCCATGTACCACACGCCCACTTGCCGCGTCGCATCGTTTTGCCAGACCAGATCGGGCTTGCCATCGCCATTGAAGTCGCTACTTCCAACCACGCTCCAACCAGGAACGCCGATCGACGTCAGCCAGTTCTCCCCTAGGACCACATTCCCTCCCGCGCCGCCCAGGTACCACACGGACACTTGCCGCGTCGCATCGTTTTGCCAGACCAGATCGGGCTTGCCATCGCCATTGAAGTC
>DASYVT010000116.1 GCA_035936835.1 Candidatus Methylomirabilota bacterium
TCACGCTTGCCCGATCCAACTGCTCGTGATCTCGTCATCGTTCCATCCCAGCCGGCCGTTGCCTTCCGGCACGATCCGCTCAACTGGCAGCCTGTTGATGACGCCGAGCGGCCTCGCGCCGTGTTTGCGCCTTCGCGACCACGTCTGTCCTCAGAATGCGGGCTTCCGCCTTCGCTCTTGGAATGCCGTAGAGGCGCTCCGCTCGCACCGCAAGCACGGGAACCAGATGCGGTGAGCGGGCCGACGGCAGGTACTCGCGCACCTGGCGCAGAAACTCCCGCCACGTGAGCGATGACTTACCGTCGGACGTGGCGCCGGTCCGGACGGGCCTTCCGAGCTCGCGTGTCCTCTCGCCGCTGGACGGAGATCGAGCTGCCGAACCGTCCGACAGCTCAAGGAGCGCGCGATGCACGAACCCGCGTGTCTTCGTCCGCCGGCCCCCAAGGATCAGTTGGAGCGTGTTGAGGCTTGAGGAGTATCCCATGCGGGCTAGGCTCTCGGAGGCGCGCATAGCCAGCTGACGCTGGCTGACGCCGGGGTGCGCCGCGAGCCATCGGCGCGCTATGGACGAGGTCGGCTGCGCCGGTACCCACCTCAGGTCTGCCTCGACCCGCTCGCGTGCCGTCGCCGTCAGAAGCGGCCTCCCGACGTTCCGCGCGTTACGGATCTGCTCGCGCAGGACTTCTTCCATCGCCTCCAGAACGGCGTACCGGACACGCGGGCGGTCGTCGTTGATGATCTCCTGAAGGTGCGTGACGTTGGCTGAAAGCCCCCATCCCGAAAGCCGTTCCTTCAGCAAGACTGCCAAGCGTCTCGTTGACGGCTCGTGACGGCGGACCTGCCAAAGCCGGCAAAGCTGCCGGAAGCTCGATGCGTCGACGAAGGATCGCCGTCTCAAAGAGTGACGGATGTCCTGCTGCCGTTCTCGCGCACGGAGCCTCGCCTCCTCCTCGGAGGTCACGCCCAGCTCCGCTAGACAGCCGAGCAGTACGCGGTGCACGGCCCGTCGAACGCGGCGCTTTCTTCCCGCCAGGACGCTTTGGAGCGAATCGATCGTGGAGCGGCTACCTTTGCGACCGAGATCGTTCGCGAGGCGAGAGGCGAGGAAGCGTTTCGACTTTCCCGGGTTCAGATGAAGCCAGAGCCGTACCATGGGGAGAATGCGTTCCACCATGACATAGGCGGATGCACGGTCCCCAGGCGGGATCTCGATTCCTGAAGCCGCAAGAGCGCGCTCCAGGTCCTCCTCCCCGGCGAGGCCGTCTCGCTCCCGCAGGATCTGTCGCATCGCAGTTTCGACTTCCGGCGGAACGGTTGAGACGGCCCCACTCAGGTGCCGTCTCAGTGTCCGGAGGTGGTAATGGATCCCGCCGGAGGCCAGTCGCCCGCTCAGTTCCAGGGCGAGCGCCCCTCGGGACAGGTCGGGATGGCGCCGCCGGTAGAGGACTGCAAGGGCTCGGAAGATAGTGCCGGGGACCCGCTCGGGCGAACCGTGGCTGGCGCCTTCACGTGCCTCGATCGGCGGCCAGTTGAGCGGCACTCGTACAGCAGCAGCCGTCCCGTCGCCCCGCCGGATCAACGCGGCCATCAATATCTAAATATCTCGTCATGGCGGGATCCTCGCTCTGCGCCCAGTAGTCCAGGCCGCCCAGCAGGTTCTTCGCGTTCTTGAAGCCGAGCTGAGCCAGGTACTTGGCGACGGCCGCGCTACGCTGGCCCACGTGGCAGTACCCCACGACCTCATCCTCGGGGTTCAGCGCCTCGGTCCGGTGCTCGATCTCCACCACGGCTCCGCTGAGGCTGAGGCCGCGCTTCGTCCACGACCAGATGGCGGTCGCGGAAGAGGCGCCCGTTCAACATCTTGATGGCCTCCACGGCTTCTTCCCGCGTGGCCATCTCCACGAACCCGAACCCACGCGACCGTCCCGTGAACTGATCGGTGACGATGCGCACCGACCCCAGGGTTCCGGCATGCTGGAAGAGCTCCCGCACGTCTTCCTCCGTAGCTTGGAACGCGAGATTCCCGACGAAGAGTCTCGTGAACATCGCTCCAACCTCCTACCGCACGCAGGACCGAGCGTCCCTCTTCCCAGCTCGCCTGCGGCGTGTGGGGCATTGCGCCCCGGCCGACCAACATGCTCCGACGGGCTCGCGGATCGAAGCCCGGTGAGCCTGGCCCCACGGTACTGAGTACCCCATCGACTGTCAAGGCACCCGGGGTGACGTGGTGTTTCCTTTCACGAAGTGGGTTCCCTTTCAGCAGATCTCGATCCAATCCGGGGCCACCTCGATGTTCCTCATCGAGGCTTCGCGGCGGAAGTGGCGTCTTCAGGCGTCGTCTTGGGCCAGGCGATTGAGCTCCTCCAGCTGCGCCTGGAGCCCGAAGAAGAGCCCGGTCACTTTCCCCCGACGTGTGCGGTCCCCAGGGCTGATCCCCGCCGCCTCGTAGACCTGTTCGGTGAGGTCCATGACCCGCGACTGAAGCCGGAGGGCCTCGTCGAGACACTCGGCGATCTCGCGGAGGTGATGGTCACGGCCGCCTCCTTGCGTGGCGGGTCCTCGTCATGGGCATGTGGATCAGCGCGGCCGCCGCGCTACCCCGCTACCCTGCAGGAGTCCTGTGCGATTGTAACGATGCACGACGAACTGCGGAGGGTTCCTGAGCTGGCCCTGGACCCCGCTGGTGCCAAGCGGGGAGCCTCCCTCCCAGTTTCGGCACGTAGCTGCCTTCGCCCTCCAGTCGCCGTTCGATTACGCGAACCCGTGACCCGGGAGTGGGATATCCAGCGGCGTCAGGACACAGGGCGTGTCATCCCGTG
>DASYVT010000117.1 GCA_035936835.1 Candidatus Methylomirabilota bacterium
CTACGCGGGAGAGCCCGTCGTCCTCGCAGCGCACGATATGGGCACGTCGGTCGCCACGGAGCTGCTCGCGCGCGACCTGGAAGGACGGCTCTCGTTCCCCCTCGCAGGCGTGCTCCTGTTCAACGGCAGCATGGTGATCGAGAAGGCGAGCCTCACGATCAGCCAGAAGGTCCTGCGCAGCCGCCTCGGCCCGCTGATGGCGCGACTCAGCAACGAACGCGCCTTCCGCGCACAGTTCGCCAGGATCTTCTCCGCCGACTATCCCCTTACGCCCGAGGAAGCGGCCGACCAGTGGGCGCTGCTGGCCCACAACGGAGGGCACCGAATCCTCGACCGGCTCACGTACTACCTGCACGAGCGCGTCACACACGCCGAGCGCTGGCACGGCGCCCTGCGCAACTGGCCGGGACGGCTCGAGCTCGCGTGGGCCGGCCGCGACCCGATCTGCACGGAGGCCGTCCTCGAGGCCGTGCTCGCGCTGAGGCCAGCTGCTCCGCTGACGCGCATGCCGGAGCTCGGCCACTACCCGCAGCTCGAGGATCCGGATGCCGCGGCGGCCATCGTTGCGCGGGCGGCGGCGAGCGTGTGAGGCGCGGGAGACGCCTGCTTCTCGTCCCGAGCGGTGTGCGCCCAGAGTTGGAGGTGCTGATTGGTTAGCTGATCCAACATAAGCTCGTCGTCGCCTGCCGGGGAAGGTCCGGTCCGGGTAGCTGTCAGGAGGCCCGGTAGCAGGCTGCCGGCTTCGGGGGGAAACGCCCGGGGTCGAAGCGCAGCGTCAAGAGCCCTCTTGAGGGGGAGCGACTGAGCGGTCCGAAGCGCAAGCGAAGTCCGTTACGCGTCGTAAGGACGCCGCCTTTGGGCGGGAAGAGGAGGAGCCGAGCCGCGATCGTCACGGCGAAGGCCATGGAAGGGGTGGAGATCCTGGATTGCAGCCCCGAGGAACCTCCCGGCGTAGTAGGGCTCGGAACGTTCAGAGGGTGACGGCGGGAACTGGGGAGGCCCTCCCCGGCCCGGTGGCCCCGTGGATGAGGGTGCTGCCGGAGCGTCGCGTCCTATAACCGGCCCTCAGCCGGGAAGTGGACAGCGTGCTGGGAGGGCGTCGGAGGCGGCCGTAGTACCGCTTGAGCCGACGGGACAACAGAACCCGCGGTGAGGGAAGGGCCGCTGCTTCGTCCATTGCGTCACGCATAGGGAAGGGCCGGTGAGTGCCACTCGTGGCTAGGACCACCAAGCAGGACAAGGTTCGAGAACTACAGCGAACGCTTTACCGGGCGGCCAAGGCCGATCCTGGACGACGGTTCCATGCGCTCTGTGACAAGGTCTCAAGGAGGGACGTGTTGGAGCGTGCGTGGGAGCTGGTGCGCGCCAATAAGGGCGCGGCCGGCATCGACCGACAGACCATCGCCGACGTCGAGCAGTACGGCGTGAGCCGGTTGCTTGACGAGCTGGTCACGGAGTTGAAGGACGGCAGCTACCGAGCGCTGCCGGCTCGCAGGGTTTTCATCCCGAAGCCCGGCAGGCCGGACGAGCAAAGGCCGCTGTCGATTCCTGCTGTTCGTGATCGCGTCGTCCAGGCCGCCGTGAAGCTGGTGATCGAGCCAGTGTTCGAGGCGGACTTCCTGGCGTGCTCGTTCGGGTTTCGACCCAAGCGATCGCAGCACGACGCGCTCCAGGTGCTGATCGATCAGTCCTGGAAGGGCAGGCGGTGGGTGCTGGAGACGGATATCGCCGACTGTTTTGAGGCGATCCCGCACTCAGGGTTGATGTCGGCGATCGAGGAACGGGTCTCGGATCGCCCCCTGCTGAAGCTGCTGCGCGCGATGTTGCGCGCAGGGGTGATGGCAGACGGTGCGGTCCGCCGCGACGTCAGCGGCACTCCGCAGGGCGGGGTTGTCTCGCCCGTCCTTGCCAACGTCTATCTGCACCGGCTTGACCGGTGCTGGACCGAGCGCGGGACCGGGGTGCTGGTTCGCTTCGCGGACGACCTGGTGGTGCTGTGCCACACCAAGCGGGAGGCCGAAGCGGCACTGGTGTCGCTGCGGTCGATCCTGGCCGAGTTGGGCCTCGAGCTCAAAGCGGCCAAGACCCGCATCGTGCACCTGCGAGAAGGAGGCGAGGGGCTCGTGTTCCTCGGCTTTGACCATCGCCGGGTGCGCGGCGAGCGTGGCTACAAGCACCTGCGGTTCCTCGCCCGCTGGCCCTCACGAGAGGCAATGCAGCGAGCCCGCGAGCGGATCCGTGAAATCACGGACCGCAAACGGCTCCGCGACCCGGTCGAAGTGATCGTGCAGGAACTCAACCGGTTCTTGTGCGGCTGGGCGAACTATTTCCGCTACGGGAACAGCCGCCTGCACTTCACTCGGATCACGACCTATGCGCTCAGGCGACTCGCCCGTTTCGTGGCTAAACGCCACAAACGGAAGGCTGGCTACGGCATGACCGTCGTGGCCTTCGTGTCGCCCAACCGCATGGGACTCATCAACCTCGACCGACTCGTCGTCACACCCAGCCCCTTCCGGGACTGGAGGGCCAAACCGAATACCGCCGGTGAAGGACGTCGGTGAGCCGTGTGCGGGAGAACCGCATGCACGGTTCGACGCGGCGGCGGGAGGAAACCGGAACCAGTCGGGCCAGCACGCGCCGCACGGGACCAGGCGCCTCCCGCCGACCCGACCATGAGCCGTATGGCGCCGGAGACTTCCGCTTCGATGAAAAGGAGCAGCCAGACGGGCCGCCCGACGCGCGCACCGAGGCTCGTCCTATGATCGAGGAGGAGCAGCGGTGCCGGGCTGCGAGATACTGCGCTTTGGTGTCTCAGCAGAACGTGGAGATCGCTCGCCGCACGTTTGAGGCCTACGGCCGAGGTGACGCTGCGACTGCGCTGGAGGCGATCGACGAGCAGGTCGTCTACGACCTGTCTGAGTCCGAGGGGAACGTCTACCACGGGCATCGCGGTCTGGGTGTATCGCTACGGCGGTGGCTCGGGACCTGGGAGAGCTATCGGGTCGAGATCG
>DASYVT010000118.1 GCA_035936835.1 Candidatus Methylomirabilota bacterium
GACGCCTCGTGGACCTGGCGGCCAAGAACCGGCTGCCGGCAGTGTACTTCTCGAGGGACTTTGTCGATGCCGGGGGCCTGATGTCCTATGGAGCGAACGGTCCTGATTTGTATCGGCGCGCCGCCACCTACGTCGACAGGATTCTCAAGGGCGCGAAACCGGCCGATCTTCCGGTTGAACAACCTACCAAGTTCGAGCTGGTCATCAACCTCAAGACGGCTAAGGCGCTTGACCTGACGATCCCGCAGTCGCTGATGCTGCGGGCGGATCAGATAATCCAGTAGCGATGTGCTACAGTACGCTTCGTTGCGCCAGGCGTGAGTGCTCCGAACCCATCGACAGGAGGCGGTTCCCATGACTGACCCAGCCCTCGACATCCCGTCGCTGCGGGACAAGGTCTCGCCCGAAGAGTGGGCGGTGCGGGTGGACCTCGCCGCCTGCTACCGGCTCGTGGCGCGCTACGGCTGGGAGGACCTGGTGTTCACGCACATCACGGCCCGGGTGCCGGGCACGCAGGACCAGTTCCTGATCAACCCGTACGGCGTCTTCTTCGACGAGATGACGGCCTCGAGCCTGGTCAAGATCGATCAGCAGGGGCAGAAGCTCCAGGACTCGCCGTTCTCCGTCAACCCCGCGGGCTTCGTGATTCACAGCGCCATCCACGCAGCTAGACACGACGCCAAGTTTGTCCTGCACACGCATACGCTCAACGGCGTGGCCATCTCGACGCAGCGGGCGGGGCTGCTCCCCATCTCGCAGCATTCGATCTCGGTGCTGGCGAGCCTGGGCTACCACGACTTCGAGGGCCCGGCGCTGCGTGACGACGAGAAGCCGCGTCTCGTGGCGGACCTCGGCGACAAGACCTCGCTCATCCTGAGAAACCACGGGCTCTTGACCGTGGGCGAGACGGCTGCCGAGGCGTTCGTCTCCATGTACTACCTCGAGACCTCCTGCGCCATCCAGGTGCGCGCGCAATCGGGCGGCGGCGAGCTGATCCCGGTCCCCAAGGAGGTCCTCGACGACTCCTATTCACGGATGATGAAGACCGAGAGGCCGGGCGGCGGCAGGGGCGCCCTCGTGTGGCCGGGTTTGCTCCGGCGCCTCGATCGCCTCGATCCTTCGTACCGGACCTGAGAGGCCGCGCCGCCGGGGACCGCGCCGGGCGCAGGCCCACTCACGCCGGTGACGAGATGAACGAGCGCGAAATCCGCGAGAAGATCCGGGAGTTGATGGCGGCAGGCGCGCTCCCGCCGACCTTGGCCGATAGCTCACTCGTGAGCGAGAGCGGGCTGGGCGTGCCGGCGCAGGTCCACGTCGGCACGGTCGACCTGGAGTCGTGCGCCATCTGCGGGGAGCCGGGACCCCAGCTGTCGTACTACCTCCCCGGCGGCCAGATCCTGCGTTTCCATGCGTTCTGCGACCTGCTCTGGCAGGAGGAGCGAGCCCGATGACCAGCCACACGATCGGCGTCCTGCACCCGGGAGAGATGGGGGTCACGGTCGGCGCCTCGGCGCGCGCCGACGGTTCGCGCGTGCTGTGGGCCTCCGAGGGGCGGAGCGCGCAGACCCGGGAGCGCGCCGCCGCGGCCGGGCTCGAGGACGCCAAGACGCTCGTGTTGCTCTGCGCCGCCAGCGGCGTGATTCTCTCGGTCTGCCCGCCACATTCGGCCCTCGATCTTGCGCGCGCGGTGGCGGCCCAGGCCTTCTCCGGCGTCTACGTAGACGGGAACGCCATCTCACCGGGGACCGCGCGGGAAATCGGCCGGATCATCGAGCGCGGCGGCGCCACCTTCGTGGACGGCGGCATCATCGGGCCTCCGGCCCGCGCGCGGGGCACCACGCGCTTGTATCTCTCGGGTGAGCAGGCCGGGCGGGTCGTCCGCCTGTTCGCTCAGGGGCCCCTTGAGGCCATCGCGCTCGACGGCGGACCCGGCGCGGCTTCCGCGCTCAAGATGGCCTATGCCGCGTACACGAAGGGCACGGCGGCGCTCCTCGTGAGCATCCGGGCGCTGGCGATCCGGGCCGGTGTGGACCAGGCGCTGCTGGACGAGTGGGCGCGGAGCCAGCCGGAGCTTGGAGCCCGCTCCGAGCGCGCGGCCGGCGAGACCGCGCGGAAGGCTTGGCGATTCACGGGTGAGATGGCGGAGATCGCGGCGACGTTCGATGACGCCGGGCTTCCCGACGGCTTCTTTCGGGCCGCCGGGGAGATCTACGAGTCTCTCGCCGGCTACAAGGACGCGCCCGCTATGCCGTCCGTGGCGGAGGTCGCGAAGGCGCTGGCGGGACGGCCTCGCGACTGACCGCCGACGGGGGAGCGAACGTGCTGTTCTTCGTTTCCCTTTTCGTGGATGGGGTGCTGGCCGGTGTGGTCTACGCCCCGATCGCCCTCGCCTTCGTGGTTGTGTACAAGGCGTCCCGCATGATCAATTTCGCGCTGGGCGA
>DASYVT010000119.1 GCA_035936835.1 Candidatus Methylomirabilota bacterium
GAGCTCTCGAGGATGAGCCAGCCGTGCGTCCGGTGCGAGTGCGTGAACTCCCAGAAGAGGCGCGACTTGCCCACGCCGGGCTCACCCGACACCGCCACGATCTGCCCCTGCCCCGCCCGCGCCTTCTCGAGCGTCTCGCGCAGGCGCCCCAGCTCGCCGTCGCGCCCGACGAAGGGCGTGAGCCCGCGCGCGGCCGCCGCCTGCAGCCGCGAGCGGACAGCCCCGGCGCGGACAATCTCGAAGATCTCCACCGCCTCAGCGAGTCCCCGCACCGGCACCGGCCCCAACGGCCGGACTTCGATATACCCCTCGGCCAGTCGCAGCACATACTTGGTCATCAGCGCCGTGCCCGGCCGGGCCAACTGCTCCATCCGCGCGGCGAGGTGCGTCGTCTGGCCGATCGCGGAGTAGTCCATGTGCAGGTCGCTGTCGATCGCGCGGACCACGACCTCGCCCGAGTTGAGCCCGACGCGGATCTGGACGTCGATGCCCTGGCTGCGGCGCAGCTCGTCCGCGTACCAGCCGACCGTCTCCTGCATGCGCAGCGCGGCGTGGCAGGCGCGCACGGCGTGGTCCTCGTGGGCGACCGGCGCGCCGAAGAGGGCCATGATCCCGTCGCCCATGACCTGGTTCACGGTGCCTTCGTAGCGGTGGATCGCCTCCATCATTCGTTCGAGGACAGGGTCGAGGATCTTGCGCGCCTCTTCGGGATCGCGGTCGGCCAGGAGCTCCATCGAGCCCTTGACGTCGGCAAAGAGCACGGTGACGAGCTTGCGCTCGCCCTCGAGCTGGGCGCGCGTGGTGAGGATCTTGTCGGCGAGATGCTTGGGGGTGTACGTCTGAGGGTCGGCGAAGCGGCCCGTCGCGGGAGCGCCCGCCGTCAGCGCCGCGCCGCAGCCGCCGCAGAAGCGCGCCTCGGCCGCCACCTCGGCGCCGCAGGACGGACACGCCCGCGCCTGGCGCGCGCCGCACTGCTCGCAGAACCGGGCGCCCTCGCGGCTCGTGGCCTGGCAGCGCGGACACGTCACGTCACAGCCTCCCGCTCGAGCGCAATAGGCACATCTCCCACACGGAACGTTCCGGGAGTGTAGTCCTCGCGCGAGGCGGGGTCAAGCCGCGGTGGGTCGTTGTGAACCGTCCTTGAGACCCAGCGCCTCAACCGGCGTGAACACTCCGAGCGCGATCAGCGGGTCTTCCGGAGTTCTTTCTGCTTTTGCTGCTCGCCGGGACTAAAGAAGCCGCACCACGTATTTCCCCCGACCACCGGACTGCTCCCCGGGATGGAGAGAACCTCGCCGAGCCGGCGCACGCAGTCGAAAGCCTCACCCCCGGTCGGCGCAAATAGGTTCGCCACACCTTCTTCGATCGCCTTCGTCTCCTCCTTCTCGAGGCGGAACGTTGTGGGGATGGCGTTCAAGCTGTCCTTCAGCTCGAGTTTCGTCACGGCCTCGAACGCCACGTGGAAGAAAAACAGCTTCTCCCGCATCTGGCCGGTCACTCGTTCGCGCTCGTCCTCCGTCCACCTGGCCGGGCAGGCGTGGTCGGGCAGGCTGTCCCGCCAGCAATCCTTGGGTCTGGCAGAAGCGGCGATCGTCCGGGAGAAAAATTGGTCCAGGATGCGCTGGCGGTTGGCCTCCAGCAGCGAGTCGGTGGCGTCGAGGAAGTCCGTGTCGACGAAGTAGCTGAGCAGGCCCCGCGGGTCGGCCGAGGCTGGGTTGACACCGGTCGATGGGCGGAACGCATCGACCAAGACGACCACGATGCGGTCGTACTGGCCCACGACCTTGGCGTGATTCGACAGGAGGGTGCGCTTGACGCTGGCGAGCCCAAGATTGTCGAAGTTCCCGCCGTCGAACAGGTGCACGTAGCACCCCTGGCCCGTATCTTGACAGCCGGGGGAAACGTGAAAGTCCCGCAGCGTCATGTAGTTGAACACCGCCGGAAAGGTCGCCGATGCCATCACCGCCCGGGCCAGCTCGTACTCCGAGATGTCCGAGTTGAGCTTCACGGTGAAGTCCTCTGACGTGAACGTGAAGACCGTACCGAACGTTACGGCGCTCGGCGGATCGCTCGTGCGGTAGTCCCGGCTGCCGACCGTGGAGTTGAGGACCAGGTTGGGACGCGTGGGATTCAGGTCATGGAAACGCAGGTCGGTGCCCGTCGTCGTCAAATCGAAGAAATTGTCGGCGAACGTCTGTGCCATGATGTCCGTCCGGTCGAAGGCCGTGAGCCAGAACTTGGCGATATTGACCGGCCAGAACCAGTTGCCGATCCACCGGGCGATGTAGTCGCGGCCCATCAGATCCGTCACCGTGTCCTTGTCCCAGACTCGCCGACCGTCAGCAACCTCGCGCGCCCCCGGATCAAAACTGCTGGCGTAGTAGGCCGCAGCGAGGGAGCCGCCGGACACCGAAGAGATCAGGTCCACTTCCTTCAGCACGTTGAGCGGGGGGCCCTGGGGAGCGGGCACCTTCTCGAGAGCGAGCATGGCGCGGGCGGAGAAGTAGGCCGCGCGGGAGCCGCCCCCGGAGAGGGCCAGCAAGACGAGCACGTTCTTGTACTGCTTGACGTCTTCTCTCTTCCTGATCTCGAACGACGCCTGGGGCATCGGCGGCGACTCGGCCGTGAGCTCCGTGTTCGTGTAGGCGAAGTGCGTGGTCAGCGCGCACCCCGGCAGGAGCGCGACGGCGATCGCGAGCACGCCCACCCACTTCGCGCCCTGCCGTCTCATGGGATGGCTCCTTCGGCACGATGACCCGTCATGAGGCTGAGATCCGCTCAAACTCGGCTGCGACGCTCGGACGCAGGGGGACTCTAGTCGCCATGCTGGGGGAACGTCAATTGCTTTGTGTCCTTATTGGCGGCTCTCCGCGGGCGGCTCAGGCTTGGAGCCGCGGCTCCGCCGGATCAACACCTGGACGTCCTTGACGACGTCGCGCTCGATCTCTATGCGCGCCTCCTGCACGAAGATCTCCCACGCCTCGACAGTGGCGACCCATTTCATGCGTCGGCGCGTCTCGGGCACGGCGCGCCAGCCGCGGTAGATGAGAACGCGTCGATCGGGCTGGTCGCGCCGCTCCTCCTCCTCGACCTCCCCCCCGCACAACCGTAAGACGTCCTCGCGCGAGGTCTTGCCCGGCACGATGCGGTCCAGCGTCTCGGGCGCGAGCACTACCCCGCGCGACCGCGGACTCGCCCCCGACGCGCCCAGGTGCAGCCGCGCCCGCACCCGCGCCAGCAGCACGGGCATCGCGCGCCCGATGGCAGGACCGAGCGCGGGGCCCGCGGCCAGCAGCAGGAGCGGGATCAGCACGATCATCAGCCCCTGGAGCCGCGAGAAGTACCCGAACTGCACGCTCATGTGCTGGGGCACGATGCCCTCGGCCGCGCCCATGAAAAGCGACACCACTTCCGTGCTCTCGAGCGTCTCGCTGAGCCGGCGGATGCTCGTCGGCGGGTACACCTGCTCGATGCGCAGGTGGTCCGAGTGCGTGAAGTGCACCACCAGCTCGGCGGGCGCGTCGGCCAGGCGGACCGCTCGGTCGCGGTGCTCCGCGTACATGGGGAAGATCGGCCGGTCTCGCACCTCGTTGAACGACAGCGAGAACTCGTGGCGCTCGCCGGTGAACACGCTCTCGTACCAGTGGAGCTGGCGCGGCTTGATGACGCCGCTCACGCGCATGAGCAGGGTCATCATGTAGGTGGCGTTGGCCATCTGCGGTGTCCAGGGGATGCGGATCCACGTTGCCGCCGAGCTCAAGCCCAGCGCCTGGCTGTCCTGGACGAAGGTGACGTAGATCGCCTCGCCGACGGGCTGGGGCGCGGCCTCGGCCCCCTCGGCGTAGATGTTTTGGGCGTAGAGCGGGAGGCGGCCGTCGCCGACGACTGCAAAACCGCGCTTCTCAACGTACTGCGCCAGCGCCTTGTCCCCCGCCGCGCGGCCTTGCGGGTTCGTGACCTCGCCGGGCCAGAGGAGGAAGATGTCCTGCTCGATCCCCGCACGGCTCTTGCCGGGCGGGATGTCGAGCGACCAGCGCACCTCCAGGTCAACCGGGGTTAGCGAGGGCGTGACCGTTGCGCGAATGGACAACGGGCCGATGGCGAAGGGCGGATCGGGGCGCGAGGCGATGAAGATCTGCGCGTGCGCGTGAGCGGGCGCGAGCACCAGCGCGGCGAGCAGCGTACACCGCAACACCGAAGTCATCGGGCCCATGGTCACCGGGCGATGATAGCAGACCTGTGATAGGCTCGGCCCATGCGCGCCACCTCGACGATCGCCGAATTCGTCGCCAAGAGCCGCTGGGAGGACTGCCCCGCCGAGGCCGTGGTCGCGGCCCGCCGGGCCATCCTCGATTGCCTCGGCGTCATGCTCGCGGGCTCGGTCGAGCCGGCGGCCCGCATCGTGACGGAGATCGCCCGATCAGAGGGCGGCGCGCCTCTCGCCACGGTGGTCGGCACGTCACTCCGCACCGGCGCCGTGTGGGCCGCGCTTGCCAACGGCACGGCTGCGCACGCGCTCGACTTCGACGACACCAACTTCGCCATGATGGGCCACCCATCGGCGCCCGTGCTCTCGGCGGCGCTGGCGGCGGGCGAGCTGGCGCTGGCCGACGGCCGGTCTCTGGTCCACGCCTTCCTGCTGGGCTTCGAGGTCGAGACCACGCTGGCCGAGGTCATGAATCCACCGCACTACGAAAAGGGCTTCCACGCCACCGGCACGCTCGGAACGATGGGCGCGGCGGCGGCGGCGGCGCGTCTTCTCGGCCTCGACGCGCAGCAGACGCGCGCAGCCCTGGCCGTCGCGGCCAGCCAGGCCTCGGGGCTCAAGGAAAACTTCGGCACCATGACCAAGCCTTTTCACGCTGGGCACGCGGCGCGGAGCGGCGTGCTCTCGGCCTTGCTCGCGCGCGAGGGCTTCACGGCCTCGGAGCAGGCGCTCGAAGGGCCGCAGGGCTACTTCGCGGTGCTGGGCGCGGGCAAGCGCGACGAGGGCGCGCTCGAAACACTCGGCGCGCCGTGGAAGATTCTCAAGACGGGCGTGGCCGTCAAGCCGTATCCCTCCTGCGCGTGCACGCACTCCATCATCGACAGCGCGCTGGAGCTCAGGCGCACCCACGGCTTCACCCACGAGCAGGTGGAGCAGGTCACGGTGGGCGTCAACGCCGCGGTCCCGCGCATCCTCATCCATTCCAACCCACGGAACGGCCTCGAGGCCAAGTTCTCGGGCGAGTTCACGGCGGCCGCGGCGCTCTGCGAGGGGCGGGTCGGCATCGCAACATTCCGCGACGACAAGACGGACGATCCGGCCATCACGGGGCTGATGAAGCGCGTGCGCGTGGTCGTGGACCAGGGCATCCCGGGAGACCTGGAGCGCCACATGTGGACGCGCATGACGGTGCGCCTGCGTGACGGGCGGGAGTTGGCCATCGCGCCCAGGGCCGTGCCGGGACACCCGGGCCTGCCGCTCTCGATGGATCAGCTGAGGGACAAGTTCAGAGACTGCGCGCGCATCGTCCTGTCCGAGGATCGCGTCGAGTCCGTACGCGAGATGGTCGAAGGCCTCGACGGCTGCCCCGACCTCCGCAGCCTGACCGCGATCCTCAGCTAGATCCGAAGCTCCCCTTCCAGCACCGGCACGGCGGCTATCGTACACCACCCCTCACCCTGCCCTCTCCCCTGAGGGGAGAGGGGGACAAACAGAAACCCTCTCCCCCGCGAGGGGGAGAGGGCCGGGTGAGGGGGCGACGAGGGACTCGGGACGCGGGCTGCCCTAACCTGCTTCGCCCACGGTCAACATGCCACAGGCATGTTGAGGATCAATGACGATCAATGGTGGCAGGCGACGCACTCGAGCGGCGCGTTGCGCTTCTTCGTGTCGTCAGCCGTCGCGGGCCGCGGCGCCGCGCCCCACGCAGCGGGCGTCGGCTGCACCGCCTGCACGCCCTTCTCGTTCACGGCGCGGTGGCACTCGACGCACCAGCCCATGGTCAGCTTGGGCCCCGGCACCGGCATGCCCGCCAGGTTCATCACGTCGTTGAGGTGATTCTGGCCCGTCGTGGCGTGCACCTGCTCCATCGCCTCGATGCGGCCGTGGCAAGTCTGGCAGACGAGCCCCGCCTGGATGTGGTTCTTGTGCGGGAACTGCGCGAACTCCGGGATCCGGAAAACCCGCACCCACGGGATCGGCTGCTGCTTGTTCCAATAGCCGTGGAGCTTCTGGACCTGCTCGTTGCCCTGCGCGGCTACGATCTTGTGACAGCCCATGCACTTCTCCACCGAAGGCACCCCGGCGTCGCTGCTACGGCGCGCGCCCGCGTGGCAGTACTGGCAGGCGATCTGGTAGGAGCCCGTGTGGATGACGTGGCTGAAGAAGATGGGCTGCACCGGCCCCTCGCGCGTGGCCGTGACGGGCAGGACCTTGGCCGGATCGTAGGCGGGCTGGGCAAGCGACCGAACGTACACAATGATCTCGTTGATCTGCCGGTCGCCAAGCTGAGGCCTGAAGGGCGGCATCAGCGCGGAGAGCCCGACGGACTGCGGCCCGTCCGCAATGACCCGGTGGAGGAACTCATCGGGCAGCGGGTTCATGACCGCGCCCACGCTGAGGTCCTGGGGCTTGACGGCCAGGTTGGCGCCGCCGGGCCCGTCACCCTTGCCCGCGTCCCCGTGACAGGAGGCGCAGTACTGGACAAACATGTGCTTACCCCGTTCGAGGATCTCCGGGTGGGCGGTGGCCGAATGCCCGCCGGCGGCGTGATCGACGGCGGGCGCCTTGGGCGCCGCCGGGACCGCGGCTACAGCGACCTGGGTCGCCTTTAGGGTCGCCTTGGCGGAATTCTTGGCTGCCCAGCTCGGGAAACCGGCCAGGACTCCGATGAACAGGACCGCAACGACGAGATAGGCGGCCCCGCTGAGCCGCAAGAACCGATCCATTCGAGTCTCTCTCCCCCTTTGAACCCGCTACACGATACAGAAATCAGCCGCCAAGGTAAAGCCGTTTGACGTCCGGGTCGGCCAACAGGGCCGCCCCCGTGCCCTCGAAGCGGTTGCGCCCCAGTTCGAGGACATACGCCCGGTCCGCGACGGCCAGGGCCTTGGCCGCGTTCTGCTCTACCACCATCAGCGTGTAGCCGGCGCGCTTCATCTCGGCGAGCGTGTCGAAGATCAGCGAGACGAACTTGGGCGACAGCCCCAGCGACGGCTCGTCCAGCAGGATGAGCTTGGGATGGGTCATGAGCGCCCGGCCGATGGCGACCATCTGCTGCTCGCCGCCCGAGAGCGTCCCCGCGATTTGGCTGTGCCGCTCTC
>DASYVT010000120.1 GCA_035936835.1 Candidatus Methylomirabilota bacterium
GTAGAACTCCGCGTTGTCCGGGGCTTCGGGGTCGGTGCCGTCGTCCGGCGCGCCGAGCTGCGACACGACGACCCGGACCTGCGGAAACCTGAGCAGGCGCTCGCGTATCTCCCGGACATAGGGACGGACCCCCTCGAGCGACACGCCGACGGGAAACTGGACGCGCACCCAGAGGTCGCCCTCGTCGAGCTCGGGGAGGAACTCCTTGCCGAGGAGCGTGAAGGTCCACAGCGAGACCGCGAGCAGTCCCGCGGCGGCCAGGATGGGAACGAGCGGGCGGCGTACGCACCAGCGGATGGCGGGCACGTAGGGCCGGCGGAGGATGGCCAGCAGCGGGCTTTCACGCTCCGAGGGCACCCGGCGGAAGAGATAGCTCGAGAGCACTGGGATGAGGGTCAGCGTGAGGAGCAGCGCTCCGATGACCGCCAGCGAGATCGTGACCGCCATGGGACGGAAGAGCTTCCCCTCGATGCGCTGGAACGTGAGGATCGGGACGTACACCGTCATGATGATGAGCACGGCAAACGTCAGGGGCCGCGCGACTTCGATTGCCGCGTGCTGGACCTCCCTGACGAGACGGCGGCCTTCGGGCTTGTGCTCGGCGAGGTGACGCATGATGTTTTCGGTCATGATGACCGCGCCGTCCACGATGATGCCGAAGTCGATGGCGCCCAGCGACAGCAGGTTCGCCGGAATGCCGCGCAGGTCCATGAAGATGAAGGCGAAGAGAAGCGAGAGCGGAATGGTCACGGCGACGATGAGCGCGGCGCGGATGTTGTAGAGGAAGAGCGAAAGCAGGACCACGACGAGGGCCGCTCCCTCGATCAGATTCCGCATGACGGTGGTCACGGTCGTTTTGACGAGCCGGTCCCGGCTGTAGTAGTCGCGGAGCTCCACCCCGGCAGGCAGCGTCTTCTTGAGCTGCTCGATCTTTCGAGCGACGCCCTGGATCACGGCGTCCGGGTTCTCGCCCTTGCGCATGAGGACGATGCCCTGGACCAGGTCGTCGGCATGGTCGCGGCCCAGCACGCCGAGCCGGATGGCCGTGCCGACGGCGACGGTCCCGATGTCGCGGACGCGGACGGGTGTGCCCTTCTGGGCGCTGACGACGATGTTCTCGATGTCCCCGATCGACTGGATGAGGCCGAGGCCGCGGACGGTCACCCTGTACTCGCCCTGGGCGATGTAGCCGCCTCCAGAGTTGGAGTTGGCGCCCGCGGCGGCGTCGATCACCTGCTTGAGCGTCAGGTTATAGGCCCGGAGTCTCGCCGGGTCGACGATGATCTCGTACTGCTTGGTGCCGCCGCCCCACGACACCACGTCCGCCACTCCCGGCACCTGCCTGAATTCGCGCTCGAGCACCCAGTCCTGGAGCGCCTTGAGGTCGACCAGCGACATCGTCTTGGACTCGAGCGTGTAGCGGTAGACCTCGCCGATGACGCTCGAGAGCGGGCCAAGGCCCGGCTTGGCGTCGGCGGGCAGCTGGGCCTGGGAGATGCGCTCCCGCGCCTGCTGGCGTGCCCAGTAGTCGTCGGTGCCGTCCGCGAAGACCACGCGGATGTTGGACAAGCCGAAGAGGGTGTCCGAGCGGATGACGGTGACGCGGGCAATGCCATTCAGCTCGTTCTCCAGCGGAATCGTGATGAGCCGCTCCACCTCTTCGGCCGCGTGCCCCGGCCACAACGTGATGACCTCGGCGCGGACGTCGCCGACGTCCGGGTAAGCCTCGATGGGCAGATTTCGGAATGAGACGACGCCCATCACCGTCAGGAGGAGCGCCAGCGCGAGGATGATGAAGCGCTGGCGCAGCGCGAACGCGATGAGCCGTTCGATCATCGCGCGTCGCGCTTGAGGAGGACTCCGCCGGTGCTGACCACGCGATCCTGCGGCGTCACGCCCTCCAGGATCTCGGTGACGCCGTCGAAGTCCGCACCTGTCTTGACCGTGCGCCGCTCGTACTCGCCTTTTTCCTTGGCGAGCAGGACGAAGGTCTGGCCGTCGGTCCGCTGGATGGCGCTCTGGGGCAGGGTCAGCGCCTGCGACGAGCCCGTGTCGAGGGCCGCCTTGACGAACATCTCGGCCTTGAGCGAGCCACCGCGATTGGGCACGACGGCGCGGACTTTGAGCGTGCGCGTTTCCTTGTCCACGGCGGCCCCGATGTTGGCGACCGTGCCCTCGTACCTATCTTGGGGACAGCAGGGGAGAGTGACGCGCACCGCCTGGCCGAGCTTCACCCTGGGGACGTCCGGCTCGTAGACGTCGGCCAGCACCCACATCGACGAGAGATTGGCTATGGTGAAGAGGCTGACCGGCGTGTCGGACTGCCCGTACGCCACGACCTGGCCCGGGCTGATGTTGCGCTCGACGATGACGCCGCCCCTGGGTGCCCTCACCGTCACGGTCGTCGAGGCGTCGGCGCGTTCGGCGACCTCCTTGAGCTGGTCGGCCCTGATGCCGAGAGTGCGGAGCCGGGCGGCGGCGCGGTCGCGTTCGGCGACGGCCTTGTTGTAGTCGTTTTCCGCCTCGCGAATGTCCTTTTCGGCGATGACCTTGAACTCGAAGAGCTCCTT
This sequence comes from Candidatus Methylomirabilota bacterium, assembly GCA_035936835.1. NCBI lineage: Bacteria > Methylomirabilota (SeqCode) > Candidatus Methylomirabilota bacterium. The sequence continues at coordinate 2,571 of DASYVT010000120.1, forward strand.
CGCGAGCTTGATGGCCTTCTCGGAGCGCGCGAGATCGGAGACAGCTTTTGCGTAGTCGCTCTTGGCCTGGCCCAGATCGGGACTGTCGAGCACGAAGAGCGGATGCCCGGGCTCGACAACCTCGCCCGGCCGGGCCAGCACCTCGATGACGCGCCCTGTGACGGGCGCGTTGACTCGGACGAGTTGCTCCTCGTTGAACTGGACTTTGGCCGTCGTTTCCAGGACGGCGGTGCGCGTGCGGAGCTCCGGCTGGACGATCTTGACCGGGCTGTCGGCGGTGGCGGCTGGCGTGGAGCCCGGCTGCGGTGACTTGGCATCCTTGCACCCTACGGCAAGGGCGGCTGCGAGCAGGACGATGGACGCGGTTCGCATATTACTTGTCCAGGAACCCGCCGACGGTGGCTTCGAGTAGGTAGACCGCAGCGCGGTAATTCCCGAGGGCGCGCACGTACTCGAGCGCGGTCTCTCGATAGGTGCGCTGGGCGTCGAGGTAGTCGAGCAGGCTCACGCCACCGCGCCGGTAGGCGAACTCGACCGTGTCCCGCGCCTGGGTCGCCTTGGGCAGGTAGGTGTCCCGCAGCGCCCGGACCTTGCCCTGCTGGGACTGGACGGCGGCAAGAGCCGTGTCCACCTCGGAGAGAGCCTGGACAGTCACGGCATCCCGCACGGCATCCACTCGGAGAGCGTCCGCCCGGGTGCGGGCGATCTCGCCCTGGTTCCGGTCGAAGAGCTTGATCGGCAGGCCGAAGCCGAAGCCGATCGTGTTGTCGGGGCCGATCCGCTGGTACTCGATCTGAGGGGTGATGTCCCACCACGCATTGGCCTTAGCCAGGTTGATGTCCGCCTTGGCCTTGTCGCGTGCCGCCTCGGCCGCCCGGACATCCGGCCGAGCATCGAGAGCCCGCCGGTACAGGTTCGACTGGCTGTAGGACGCCTCCGGAACGTCGAGGGAGCCCGTGACCTCGTATTCCTCGGCGACCTTGTCGACGCCCAGCAGGGCCCTGAGCGCGATCTTGCCCGCCTTCACGGCCTGCCGAGCATCGGCCGCGTCGCGCTCGAAGGCGAAGCGCTGGACCTGGATCCGGAGCAAATCCAGGCCGGAGAGGTCGCCCTTTTCGGCCCGGATGCGCTGGAGCTTCTCGAGGTCGTCGAGGTTTGCCAGATTCTGCTCGGCCAGGGCGAGCGAGTCCCTGGCCACCAAGATATCCGTGAAGGTCCTCCTGACCTGGAAGACGATCTGGCGCCTAAGTTCGGCCAGCTCGTACCCGGTAACCTTGGTCGCCGCCTTGGCGCTGTCGACGCGACGCTGCCGCTTGCCGCCAAGCTCGATCGGCTGGCCCACGTTGAACGTGTACTGGGTCTGGTGCGCGCTTCCTGGGCCGAACTGCTCGGCGAGGAAGTTCGAGGTCGGGTTCGGCCGGAGCGCGGCGGTAATCTCGTTGGCCCCGACGGCCTGGACCTCGAACTCCTTGGCCCTCACGTTGGGGTTGGCAGTGGTCGCAAGGCTTACCGCCTCCTCCAGCGTCAACCTGGAAAGCGGCGACTGGGCCGAGGCCCGGCCGGGGACGCCCAAGACCGCCAGACAACACGTGATAGCAATAATCCTGACCATAAACGTCTCCCTCGGTAGAGCGTGAATGAACGACTTAAGAAACGCTGAGGGGTCAGGCGGCGGGAGCGGCGTCAGCGAGCGAAGCGCGAGGCAGGGCAATACGCAGTCCGCGCCGGCCGCGGGGGCCGGGCTGCGAGGGCACGTGCACGGGCGTGCCGACGCGCCGGAGCGCTGCGCTCTCCAGCAGAACGATCAGGACCGGGAGCAGCGCCCAGAATTGCGGCGCGCCTGTCAGGAGGCCGCGCTTGATCTCGTGGGCGGGCTCGGCGAGCTTGATGGGCGTCGCTGCTGTGGGCGGGGCCGGGAAGTCCGAGCCGTCGATGTCGAGGACCTCGAACAGGATGAAGGAGCACACGAGCCCGATGCAGATGACATACGTCGCCAACCACAAGGTCGCCATAAGCTTGACGGGCAAACGGCTCCGTTTCACGCGCACAGCATCCCACCGTGGCCCGGGGGAAGTCAACTGGGTTCTCCGATGCTGTGCAAACCGAGGCGGGCCAATCGTCAAGCTTAGCGATGATGCGGCCCGCGGGTTGACCTCTGCGGGTCATTCTGTCAGGCTCTCAGCGTGTTTCACCGCGCGGCTCGGCACCGAAGGTTTCTGAAGGTGGCGGTCGCGCTCGGAGCCCTGACCGCGTTTGCCTCCGGCGGAGCACCCGCTGCGGCGGATGATCTCCGGCGCGCATCGTGGATAGACAACTGGCTCGCCCAGCCGCAGCTGACGGGAAACTGGTTCGGCGCCCGCGACGCCCTCGCCGGATGGGGCATCACGCCGAGCATCCGCTACGCGACGGACGTGCAGGGCAGCGTGCTCGGAGGGCGGCGGCGCGGCACGGCGTACGCGGGCGAGCTCTTGGTCGACGTCGGCCTCGACCTGAAGAAGCTGGCCGGCCTCACGGGTCTGACGTTTCACGTCTCGGGCGACTGGGCCTCGGGGACGAACCTCTCCAATGACATCGGCAATGTATTCGACGTGGCGCAGTATTTCGAAGGGAGGGGAGTCCGCCTCTACACCCTCTTCTTCCAGGAGTCGCTTTTCGACGGGCGCCTCGACATCAAGGTTGGACGCTTCGGCACCGGCGATGACTTTCTTACCACCCCGGCCGACCTGAGCCTGGTCAACGGGGCGTTGAACCCCATGATTTTAGCCATCCAGGCCAACGTACCCAGCGTTACGGACGAGCCCCATTCCACATGGGGCGGACGTGTGAGCGTGTGGCCGACGGCCACGCTGTCACTGTCGGCGGGCGCCTACTACTCGGATCCGACGTTTGACGAGCTCAGGACCAACGGCACCGAGTTCGCGATCAGCGACAGAAACGGCTACTTCGTCATCGGAGAGGCCGCCTACTACGTCAATGACGGCAAGTTCGCGGCCGGCCTTCCCGGGCGTTACCGTGTGGGCGGGTATTACGACTCGAACCATTACACCTCCCTCAGCAACCCGAGCCAGGGGGAGACGGGGAACTATGGATTCTACTTCCTCGGCGAGCAGATGGTGTACCGCGAGGGCAAGGCCGGCGGCGCCCAGGGCCTGTCCCTCTTCTGGGGTCTTGTCTACGCCCCGCTTCAGCGCATCAACACGCTTCCGTGGTTCGGGTCGGCCGCCCTGAGCTATCGTGGGCTCATCCCGGGGCGCGACAAGGACACGGCGGCCTTCGCGCTCTACTACGGCGGCTTCAGCCGGGACCTGCCGGGACAGACCTACGAGCTGGTCCTCGAGTGGACGTACGCCATCGCTCTCACGCGGTGGCTGACCATCCAGCCGGACGTGCAGTACGTCATCAACCCCGGCGGCCGATCGAGTGTCGGGAACGCCGTCGTGGTCGGGGCGCAGCTCGCGGTCGAGTTCTGAGGTTTGACCCGTCTCCGGCCATCTGGCAGGATCGGCGGCAGGGCAGTCTACCTACCTACCACCGCTCGAGGGGAGGGACGATGCGACTCCGGTTCCTGATGGCCGTGATAGCCGTGGGGTTGGCGGCAGGCGCTTCGAGCGCGGCTGCCGACGCAAACGACGCGCAGCGTCTCCGGGGGGTCTGGATAGCCGTGTCAGCCGAGCGGAACGGCGGGGCGGCCGACGATCTCAAGGGGCATCAGCTGACCTTTTCAGGCGATCGCTTCACGATCCGCTCCAAGGGCAAGCTCCTCTACCAGGGGACCTTTCGGGTCGATCCCTCCAAGAAGCCGGCCACGATCGACTTCACGCATGCGAGGGGCGAGGCGAAGGGGAAGGCCTGGCTGGGCGTCTATCGGCTGGATGGGGATGTCTTGAAGATCTGTGACAACGCGGACGATCTCGCAAAGGGACGGCCGGCGGCCTTCGCCACCGAGCCCGGCTCCGGCCGGGTGCTTGTCAATTTCAACCGCGAGAGGCGCTGATACGTGACCCGCACCGCGCAGCAGGAAGAGCTTCGGGTCCTGCGCTTCTCCTCGATCCTGACCGCCCTGTTCGCCGTTGGCGCCGTCGGTGTCGCGCTCGCGTCCGATTCCGAGACCATGACCCTCGAAGCGATGTCCGGCATCGTGGACGTGACCGTGTCGCTGCTGGCCATCTTCGTCGCCCGCAAGATCCATGAGCCGGCGAACAGCCGGTACCACTTCGGCTACGCGAAGTACGAGCCGCTGATGATCGGGCTGGAGGGTACCCTCACCGCGGCCGTTTGCCTGGCCGCGATCGCCTACGCCGTCAGGGACCTCGTGCATCCCGACCCCGTGAACGAGCCGCATCTCGTGATCATCTACGCCCTGGTGAGCTTCGTCATATCGGTCGTCTTCGGCGCCTACATGAAGCGCCTGGGCAGGCGCGGGGCGTCCAATCTCGTGGTGACCGAGGCCGAGCTCTGGATCGTCGAAGGCTGGCTGGCCCTGGGCGTGTGCATCGCCTTTGTCCTGGCCCTGATCCTCTCCAGACCGCCAACCCAGGACTACAGCGCGTACGTCGATCCGGCTGTGTGCATCGTGCTGTCCCTGATCCTGCTGCGCAAGCCGATCGGGATCTTGAAGGAGAGCTTCGCGGACCTGGTCGACGCCAACCCGTACGCCGAGGCGGCGAACATCGTCGAGGAATCGGCGCGCGCGTGCGTCGAGCGCTACCGCCTGAAGGCCGTCCAGTGGGTGCGGGTCCGCAAGGCCGGCCGCCGGGTGTTCGTCCTGGTCTCGTTCCTGGAGAACCCGGAAGAGTCGCTGGAGGAGAGGGAGGACGTGCGCCAAGCCGTCGACGCCGAGATGGGCAGGCTCAACCCGGACTTCGACGTCTCGGTGCTGTTCCACAGCCGGTGAGCCGAGGCTAGCCGCCCCCTGACGGCAGCGGGACGCACGCGCTGACCGCCACGCTCACGCTGACCCTTTCGCCCTCGCGCACGCGAGATGGCGCCGGGCCGGCCACCCGCAGGACGACGTCGCTTCCCTCGATCTGGACCTGGTAGTCGACTCCGTCGCCGAGATAGCTCGCGCGCACGACGGTACCCTTGAGGACGTTTGTCTCCGGCGCGGCCGTGGCGCCGGCTGAGGCCCGCGGCGCCAGCTCGATCTGGTGAGGCCGGATCGAGACGGCGACGGCCGCTCCAGGCGTTAATCCTGCCGAGGCAACGCGCAGGCGTAAGTCCCCGCGGGCGACGGTGGCCGTTCCCTCGGCGCGGCCGTCGATGAGGTTGGTCCTCCCGATGAACTCGGCGACGAAGCGCGTTCGCGGACGCTCGAAGAGCTCTTCGGCGGTGCCGACCTGGGCGACACGCCCGTCCTGGAGCACCGCCACGCGGTCCGAGATCACCATGGCCTCCGCCTGGTCATGCGTGACGTAGAGCGTGGTGATTGTGAACGTCTCGTGCAGGCGCCGGATCTCGAAGCGCATCTCCTCGCGGAGGTTCGCGTCCAGGTTGCTGAGCGGCTCGTCCAGGAGCAGGATCTCGGGCTCGACCACCAGCGCGCGCGCGACGGCGACGCGCTGCTGCTGGCCGCCGGACAGCTCGCCGGGATAGCGGGATCCGTAGCCCTCGAGCTGGACCGCCTTCAGGATGTCCTTCACCCGCCGGTCCCTGTCGGCCTTCGGCGCGCCCGTGAACCGCAGCCCGTAGGCGACGTTCTGGTCCACCGTCATGTGTGGCCACAGCGCGTAGCTCTGGAAGATCATCGCCATGCGGCGCCGCTCGGGCGGGACCACCGCCGCCGGCGACGAGAGGCAGCGCTCTCCGACCCAGATTTCGCCCGCTTCCGGCTTGAGAAAGCCCGCCACGAGCCGGAGCGTCGTGGTCTTGCCGCAGCCCGATGGCCCGAGCAGCGCCACCAGCTCGCCGGGTTCCACGCGCAGCTCGAGGCCTAGGACGGCGGCGACGTCGCCGTAGCGCTTGGTCAGACCCCGTATCGTCACCCCGGGCATCGCGGTTACCCCGGCGCGCTCGCGGAGGGCCTCTGCCCGAGGACGTCCTTGCCGAGCAGGGTCTGCATCAAGGCGACGATGGCGAACGTCATCGCCAGCATGAAGATGCCGAGGACCGCGATGGCGCCGAACTGGCCTTCTTCCTTGAGGTCGAACATCACGACCGACATGACCTTGGTATTGGGCGTGAAGAGAATGATCGAGGCGGACAGCTCGCGGATGACGCCGATGAAGATGAAGCACCAGGTGGCGATGATGCCGCTCTTGGCGAGCGGCGCGGTGATCTCGCGGAGCACGCGCAGGCGCCCGGCGCCCAGGATGCGGCCCGCCTCCTCCAGCTCGGGATGGATGCCGCGGAACGTGGCGTCGGACTGGGAGTAGCCGACGGGCATCTCCTTGGTCAGGTAGGCGATGAAGAGGATCCAGAGGGTGCCGTAGAGGAGGAAGGGCGGACGGGTGTACGCGATGAAGAGGGCGACGGCGAGGACGGTGCCGGGTATGACGATGGGCGCCAGCGCGAGAAAGGCCAGGAGCTGGTGGCCCACGATGAGCTTGCGATTCGTGACATAAGCGAGCAGCGCCGCGAGCCCGGCGCCGACGCAGGCCGTGAGCACGCCCAGCTCGAGCGTGTTGACGATGGCGCCCTGGGTCGAGCTGTAGAGAAACGTGAACGACCAGTTCTCCAGCGTGAAGTTCTCCCAGGTCAGCGGCTGGGCCCAGGCGCGAGAGAAGGCGGCCTTGGCGAGGATCCCGTACGGGAGGAACACCGCGCAGCCGAGGACCGCGAGGCAGCCGAGGAGCGCGGGGTACCGCCACGGGCCGAGCGGGATCGCCCGGCGCTCCGCGCCCTTGCCGCCGACCGACGCGTAGCCGCGTCGGCCCAGGAGCCTCTTCTGGACGAGCAGCAGGAGCGCCGTGGCCAGCAGCAGTGGCACGGAAAAGGCGGCCGCCATCTCGACCTTGGGCGGGTAGTGGAAGAGCGCCCAGATCTGCGTCGTGATCGTGTGAAAGCCCGCCGGCAGCGCGAGGATGGCGGGGGAGCCGAACAGCGCCAGCGCCTGCAGGACGGACAGGATGAAGCCGCTCAGGATGGCGGGCGCGACCATCGGCAGCGTGATGGTCAGCGCCACCCGGAAGCGGCTGGCGCCGAGGATGGACGCGGCCTCTTCGAGATCGGACGCGATCAGCCCGAGGGTATTGGCGATCATGATGTACACGTAGGGAAAGGTGTAGATCGCGACCACGAAGATCAGCCCCGGCATTGTGAAGATGTTGAGGAGCGGGCCCTCCGCGCCGGTCAGGCTTCGGTAGAGCTTGTTCAGGTAGCCGGCGTTCGGGCCGGCGAGCATGACCCACGCGAAGGCGCCGAGGAAGGGCGGCGTCACGAAGGAGGCCATGATGAGGCTTCGGATCACCCGCGACCAGGGCAGGTCGGTGCGGGCGGAGAGCCAGGCCATGGGCGCGCCGATGGCGACCGACAGAAGCCCCGACCAGAATGCCAGCACCACCGTGTTCCAGAGCGCTTTCTGGAGCTGGGGGTCGGCGAAGACGCGGGCGTAGTGGGCGAGCGTGACGCCGTGCTCGGCGCTCACGCTCATGTAGCCGAGCCAGCCCAGCGGCAGGAGGATCAGCAGCGCGAGCGCGGCCGCCGTCAGGACCCAGACGGGAGCGGAGCGATCGACCCCGTCGAGCCACGAGGGATGAGGCCGGGTCGCCGCCGGGTCGGCCGTGAGCTTTCGAGTCAGGATCAGGCTCCGAAGAACTCGACGAAGCGCGTCTTGATCTCCTCGTTGCGCTTCTCCAGCTCCTCCGGATCCACGCGGAGCAGGTTCAGCTCGGAGAGCTTGGGCCGGTCGGCCGGGTACGTGACGTCGGGGTGGCCCGTGTACAGCCCCTCGCTGTCGGCCAGCACCTGCTGGAGCTCGCGGCTGTAGATGAAATCGGTGAAGAGCCGGGCCGCGTTCGGATGCGGCGCGAAGCTCGTGATGGCGCTCGGAGAGACGACGAGGGGGACGCCTTCCTTCGGGAACACGATCTCGACCGGGTTGCCCTTCTTCTTGACCTGGTAGAACGTGTAGTCGCCGCCGTTCGCCGCGATGGGCCGCTCGCCCGAGGCCACGACGCCCGAGGGATCGACCGCCGACTGGACCAGCATCGGCTTGTTCTGGGCGAGCTGCTTGAAGTAGTCCCAGCCGTGGAGATGCACCAGCGCCAGCACGTGGGTCGTGATCACGCCGCTGTACCCCGGATGCGCCGTGACGAGCTTGCCTTTCCATTTCGGGTCGAGCAGGTCCTTCCAGGTCCGCGGCGCCTCGGCGGCGGGAATAATCTTCGAGTTGTAGGCGATGACGTTCACCGTGGCGCGGAGGCCGAAGTGATAGCCGTCCTTGTCCTTGAAGGCGGCCGGGAAGCGCTCGACGCCGGCCGGCGCGTACTTCACCAGGAGCTTCTTGTCCTTCAGCAGCACGTAGTGGCCCGCGTCGGAGGTGTGAACCACGTCGGCGATCTTGATGTTGGCCTGGAGCTCCTGCATGAGGCGCTGGAGGATCCGCTCGGAGCCGGTCCGGTGGACCTCGACCTTGATCCCCGGGTACGCGGCCTCGAAGAGCTTGGCGACCTTCTCGGAGCTGGACAAGGCGAGCGAGGTGTACCAGACGACCTTGCCTTCCTTCTTTGCCGCCTCCAGGCGCGCGTCCTGCGCCGGCGCGGAGGCGGCGGAGAGGACCAGGGCGAGAGCGGCAAGGTTTGTCGCGAGCCGAAGACGTGTCATCTCATCCCCCTAGGCGGTCAGAGATTCCATCAAGTCAGTGACGTCCGCCTGCGCCGCGAGATCTCCCACGAGCGTGATGACGCGAGCCGACTGTTCCGCTGGTACGGCGAGCGCGGCATTGCCGAGGAACTTCGTCTCCACCTCTTCGCGCGTCATGGGGAAGTCCGGCCCGCCGCGCGGGTGATCCTGGCGCTCCTCGAGAAGGCGGCCGTCGTGCAGGCGAATGGCGACGTGCCCGATGAACTGACGGGGATAGTCGATGGTCGCGTCCACCTCGTAGCCGACCTTGCCCGCTACCGCCAGCACCGCCTGGTCACGCGCCGCCTCGTCGGTGAACTCGGCGAGCGTCGCCCGTCCCTTCACGAGCATGAGCGCGAGCAGATAGGGCAGGCTGAACTTGGCGGCATAACCGTTCTGCGGGCTGTGCTTGCTCGCGAGGGGCTCCCAGAGGCGCGGGATCGGGCCCTCGGCGGTGCGGCAGCGGATGCCGGCGATCTGTTCGGGCCTGATCTGATGCTGCTGCCGGAGCCGGAGCGCGCAATCCATGTAGGGCTGGGCGATGGAGCCGCAGGGATAGGGCTTCAAGGTCAACTGTTCCAGCTCCCATGTGCGGCCGAGGCTCGCGAGGAGAGCATCGAGCTTGGGCTCCTCGAAACCGCCGGCGAACGCCTGGTAGAAACCGTGGGTGCCCTCGAAGACCGTCTCCGGACCGGTGAACCCGGATCGCGCGAGGAGCGTGGCGGCGATTCCCGCGTGAGCGGCCCAGCCGGGATGCAGGCGCTTGGTCCACGAGCCGTCGGCAAGGTACTCGATGATGCCGCCGGCCTGGCTGCCGCAGATCCCGAAAGCGTGGACCTGCTGGTCCTCCGTAAGGCCGTAGAGCTTGCCCGCGACCGCCGCCGCGGCGAAGCTGCCCGTGAGAGACGTCGGGTGATAGTGGCGCGCGTGGAAGCTGCCCGGCACCGCGAGGCCGACCCGGCACATGACCTCCACGCCCGCGATCATCGCCTCGAGCACCGCGCGGCCGGAGGCGCCGAGGGCCTCGCCGACGGCGAGCGCGGTGGTGACCGCGACACAGCCGGTGTGGACGATGGCGTCCTCCCGGGTGTCGTCGAAGTCGAGACCGTGGGCGAGCGTGGCGTTCGCGAGCACCGCGCTCGCCGCGCCCGACCTGGACTTGGTTCCGATGAGCGTGCTCTCCGGGGCGCCGCCCAACCGCTCGGCGGCCTCGAGGACAGCCTGGCCGAAGCACTCTTTCGACGACGCGAGGCAGCTGCCCAGCGTGTCGAGGGCGAGCGAGACGGCCTTCGCGACCACGGGCGGCGGCACCTGCGGGAGCGTCAGGCCGCGGATGAAGCGAGCGTAGCGCCGGGCGACTGAAGGCTGCGGCACGTGCGGAAGAATAGCACGAGGGTCAGGTCTTGCAATCCGACATCCACGCACGTATCGTCGATGCTCCTATGAGGATCTCCACATGAAAGTCGCCACCTGGCGCGGCGAGAGCCGCTTTACGATCGACGAGGCGCCGGATCCCGCGGCGGGGCCGGGGCAGGTCGTGGTGGGGATTCACGCCGCCGGCATCTGCGGCACCGACATCCACGCCACGCAGGGGCTCTTCCCGTGGACGCCGCCCATGGTGCTCGGCCACGAGTACACGGGTGTCGTGCGGGAGGTGGGACGCGGCGTGAGCCGGCGCCTGCTCGGGCGCGAGGTCGCGTGCGAGCCGTCCTACGGGTGCGGGGAGTGCGCCGCGTGCGAGGCGGGGCGCATCTCGCAGTGCCAGCGCGCGGTCCGCGTGGGAGGCTTCGCCGAGCGCGTCGCGCTGCCCGCGACCTCCGTGCATCCGCTGCCGCACGGCCTCGATGCGACCACGGCGGCCCTGACCGAGCCCGCCGCCTGCTGCCTGGCGGGGCTCGAGACGTTCACGATGCCCCGCGGGGCGACGGTGCTCGTCATCGGCGGCGGCATCATGGGGCTCCTCACCATGGCGCTCGCCCGCCGCCGGGGTGCCAAGCGCCTGATCCTCTCCGATCCGATCGAGGAGCGTCGCCGGATCGCGCGCCGGTTGGGGGCCCAGGTCGTTATCGACCCGTCCCGGGAGAGTTTGCGCGACCGCGTGATGACGCTCACGCGCGACCGCGGAGCTGACGTCGTGTGCGAAGCCGTGGGCAAGCCGGAGCTGGTCGCCGAAGCGATCGCGCTCACGCGGGCGACCGGGCACCTCCAGCTCGTGGGCGTGAACCCGAAGGGGAGCCGGCTGCCGCTGGATCTCTGGGACGTCCACTACCGCGAGCTGAGGATCGGCGGCGCGTTCGGCCGCGGCACCGCGTTCCGCCGCGCGCTCGCGTTGATGCCGAAGCTCGGCGTGAAGCGGCTGATCACGGCGCGCTTCCCGCTAGAGCGGATCGCCGACGCCTTTGCCCACGCCTCGGCCGGCCACGGCGCCAAGACCGTCATCGGGCCATGCTGACCCGGATCGATCACGTGATGATCTGCGTGCCCAGCCTCGAGCAGGGCATCGACGCCTACACGCGCATCGGATTCAGCGTCTACCCGGGGGGCGCTCACCCGGGGAAGGGGACGGAGAACGCCATTGCCTTTCATGCCGAGGACTACCTCGAGCTGATGAGCGTCAGCAATCGGACTGAGTACCTCGCGGCGCGTGCGGCCGGCGGCAGCGCGGGGCCGTCGCTCCTCGATTTTCTCGCGGCCGGCGGCGGCTTTCGCTTCGTGATCGTCCAGAGCGACGACCTGGCGGCCGATGTCGCGGCGATGAGGCAGCGCGGCGTCGACGTAGGCGACCCCGCTCCGGGCGCGCGCCGGACCCCGGACGGGAAGGATCTGCGATGGAAGATGGCTGTGTTGGGACAGCTAAACCCGCTCCCCGTGCTCTTTATCCAGCACCTGACCCCTCTCACCGAGCGGCTCGCCCAGGTGCCGCAGGCAGGTCAGCACCCCAACGGCGTGCTTCGCGTCGACCGCGTGTACATCGCCGTCCCTGACGTGGCCGCGTCGGCCGAAGTCTACGGCCGCGTGCTCGGGATGCCCGTGCCCCCGATCCAGCGCGGCGCGGTCATCAAGGCCGACATGGCCGTGTTCGATCTCGGGCCGACGGGCCTGACGGTGGCGGAGCCGGCAGAGCCCGGTCCCGCCGCCGAGGCGCTCGGCCGACGTGGGCCGGGACCATTCCAGGTCCTGTACCGCACCAGCAGCATGGACGCCGCCGCCCGCTGGATGGCGGACCATGGCGTCCCACCTCCCGTCCGCGGCGTCCGCAACACCGGCGAGCAGGCCATGCTGGTGGGACCGGAGCATGCATGCGGGGCCTACATCGGCTTCGTCGGGCCGGCGTCGTGACCGCCGGACCTTTAATACGCGATTCTCACACCTACCAGGGGGCCGTCGCTACTCAGTTCTCAAGCTCAACAGGGACCGGGACATCTCCCCATTAGAGGCGAACTTGCTACGCGGAGGACACGCCGTGACGCCTGCCCATGACGGACGGCTTAGAAGCATAACAAACGGCACGCTGCCGCTCGCCCTACTGCTAACGTTAATGTCCGCCTGTACGACGACTTATCATTACGTAAAGCCTGGCTTCAATCAGACTCAGTTCAACTCCGACATTGGGTCGTGCAGACTCATGGCACGAGCTGGGAGCCAGACGACAGGTTATCGGGCATACGGCGCCTCTAGCTCCACGACTACGCCGACAGATCCCGATCCCGACATCGCGAATGATTGCATGAGATCGAAGGGGTACACGGTTAGAATCTGCTCACGAGATGATGTATCGACTTGTCGTGACTTCTAAGAACCCGCTCGCACGCCTTACGCGAGAACGCGTGGCGGGGAAAGCGTAGCAGGCGGAAGAAGCCTTAAGCATTGCGCCCCGGCCACGGAGGCAAGTGCCCCAATCGCGCGATCCAGCGCTCACGTAGTTGTTCCAGTCGCGGGCGATCAATGTACGCAACGGCAAGTCGCTTGCGACGATCCAATGCGGTCAATAGTTTTCTTTTTGGTACTGATCCGTCCCTCATCACTTGATTCGTGATGTGCTTGAAGCCCTCATAGGCCATCATGTCGGCGGCCTGGAGACCCCTAAAGTCTCCTTTCTCCGCGAATGTTATCTGTCCGATCTTGTACTCGCTCTCATGGGCGCGCTTGAATTCGGAAAAGCAGTCGGTGGCCCACCCCTTGATCCCGCCAATCTCTTCGCCCACTACTGATAACCGTTCGCCGCGGGGGATGTGGAAGTGCTCGATAAGATCATTCAGGCAGGACTGCAACATGAATCCATAAGCCAGCCGCTTCGCTTGGTGAAAACTGGCCGCCGGACACATCAGTTCGTGGAATGCGCGAATATCTACCGAGTGAGCCGTGCCGAACGCCTCATTATCCTGAATGCTGTCGGCTAAGGCCGAGATCAATTCATTTCTCTTTGCGTGGGTCTTCGGCCAGTCTTTAAACTTACCCTTTCTATTCTCAAACTCATTCATGTGAAACACGCGGCGTCCAAGTCGCATGTTCCAGGCGACCTCGATACGCTTCCAGCGGCTTTCACGGGCGACGAAGCCTCCGACGGTGAATACGTCATCCGGGCCGCCGTGGGCGCCGCTCTCATCAAAAAAGGCCGTCAACTCCTTAATCACGGCGAGCAGTTTCCCCTTGCTGGTCGCCGGGTGAAGCAGCGCCGCAACTCGCGCGACCGTGAAGCGGAGAAGGGGCTCGGATCAGTGCGCCCTAGAAGGCGGTTCATCGTGGCCTGAGCCCCTTCACGGCTGCCCGGGTTCCTCAAGTATGTTATTACTGACGCAAAGTAGGAGCTCGCGGCAGCGTTTCATTGGTTCCCGCGGTTTGCTCGCGACATCCATATCATCCATCCAGCCTTGAGTCGTCAGCGAGGAGCCCCCGAGAGCCGCGTTTCATGCGGGCGTTGAGCGATTATGGCCCGGTTCGTTCACCTTTCAAATCGAAAATGTGGCTTAATAACCTTCCTGAGGCAACCTTTCCCGAGGAGACCACCATGGACACTCTCGTCAAGAAGATGAATGCCCTCTGCGACGCCCTGCCGTTTCAGACGAGCTGGTATCTCAAGGACCTGAAGACCGGCAAGACCGCGAACCGGCTCGGCGATGTGCCCGTGCCCTCGGCCAGCACGCGCAAGATCTCCATCCTGATGGCCGCGCTCAAGGCCGTGCACGACGGCAAGCTCGCGCTGGACCAGCAGGTGACCATCGAGGCCAGGTACCAGGACAACGACTCGGGCACCTTCCAGCACATGACGCCCGGCTTCTGGATCACCTTTCGGGACGCGCTCGTGCAGATGATCATCGTCAGCGACAACACGTGCACCGGCACCGTGGTCGACTTGGTCGGGCTCGGGAACATCCAGAGTTTCTGCGAGGCGATCGGCATGACGCGGACCATCCACCGCTTCGGCATCCCGCCGCGGCTCGGCCCCGACCACACGCTGGAGCAGGTGACGACGACGACGCCCAACGACCAGGGCATGCTGCTCGAGATGATCCTGCGCGGTACCTCGGACAAGGCCGCGGCAGCCAAGCTCGGCTCGACGCCCGATCTCTGCCGCCTGGGGCTCGACATCCTGTCATGGCAGAAGCTGAAGACCCGCCTGCCGTCACAGCTTCCCCTCGGCACCAAGGTCGCCCACAAGACGGGGACGGGATCGCGCGGCTTCATGGACGCCGGCATCATCTACAAGGACGCCGCGCCGCTCTTCATCCTGACCGCCTACACCGAGCGCGTGCCCGTCGCGCTCCCCGATGGCACGCCGGGCTTCGCCGCCGCCTACCAGCTCATCGGCAGGATGTCCCGCCTCTGCTGGGACGGGCTCGGCTAGCCCGCGTTACTCACGAACGCCCTGTCCCCGTTCTCGCCGCCCCCTCACCCTACCCTCTCCCCCTTCGGGGGCGAGGGAACTTAAACGCCTCCCTCTGCCTCGGAGAGGGAGAGGGTCGGGGTGAGGGTCTAACGCCTGGTCAGCGTGCGGCGGGCGCCTTCTCGGCGAGCCAGTCGAGGCCGAGGCTGCGGAGCTTGGCGGGCGTCGGGTAGCCTGTCGCCGGGTCCCAGCCCGCGAGCCGGTAGTAGCTCTCGCGCGCGTGGTCGAACTCCTCGGTGGTCAGCGCCACGCCCGCCGTCGGGCCCTTGCCGACGAGCGGCTGGAAGAGCTTCTTCGGCAGCACGTCGGCGGCCTTGCCCATGCCCTCGCGGGCGTTGAAGGCGCGCATGAGGTTGATCTTCCGCTCGCCGATCTCCAGCAGCTCCTCCATCGTCGCCTGCCACCCCGTGCCGGAGCGCACCAGCTCGACGGTCTCCGAGGGGCCGTAGAGCTGCCACGAGGGACCCCAGACGAACTGGCAGAGCCCGAGCGTGTCGAGCGCGGAGTAGAAGCACTGCGAGCGGAAGGCGAAGCGGACCTTGGCGTCCGAGAGGTCCGTGAGCGGCAGGCTGGCGGCGATGTCCAGCTCCTCGAGCCGCCGGTTCTGCAGGGTGCCGGGCTTGGCCCGCAGGGCTGTGTCGTGCTCGGAGGACTGGTGGTCGGCGCCGAAGGCGTTGACCGCGTAGACGAGCCCGAGCGAGCGCTTGTGCTGCGGCATGTGGGCCGGCAGCTCCTGGCCCTTGACGGTGACGGTCAGATCGACCGCCGCCTGGCCGAGCGTCTTCGCCGCGCGGAGGCTGCCCTCGGCGAGGAGATCGCCGACGCCGCGCCGGAGCGCGATGGCCTCGATGGCACGGAGCACGGACCGGCCGTCGCCGAAGGCCAGGCCCAGGCCCTTGTCGTCGAGGAGGCCTTTCGATTTTGCTTCCATCGCCCACGCGATGGTGGCGCCGGCCGAGATCGTGTCCATGCCGTACATGTTGGCGTCGGCCGAGGCCTTGGAGAGGAGCTTGAGGTCGCCCACGCCGCACATCGAGCCGAAGAAAGTCAGCGTCTCGTACTCGGGGCCGCCGTAGATCGGATCCACGTCGAGGCCGGGCTCGTGGACCTCGACCGTGCGCTTGCATTTCACGACGCAGGCGTAGCAGGTGTCGCGCTCCTTGAGGATGGTCTTGGCGAGGACCGAGCCGTCGATGTCCTTGGCCTGCTCGAAGGTGCCTTCCGTATAGTTGCGCGTCGGCTGCCCGCCCACCTTGTCCTGGATGGCGAGCACTCCCGCCGTCCCGTATTCGCCGAACCACACGATGCCGGGGTTCGCCTCCTGGAGCTCCTTCAGCCGCTTGACCAGGCCGCGGAAGGCCTCGGGCGCCGCCGGCTTCGGCCACTTGCTCCCGCGCACCACGACCGCCTTGAGCCGCTTTGATCCCATGACCGCGCCGAGGCCCGTGCGGCCGTTGGCGCGATTGACCATGTTCATGATCGCGGCGAAGCGCACGAGGTTCTCGCCCGCCGGGCCGATCTGCGCGATCTCCACCTTCTCGTCGCCGATCTCCTTCTTAAGGAGGCTGTCGACCTCGCCAGTGACCTTGCCCCAGAGGTGCTTGGCGGGCCGCAGTTCGGCCTTGCCGTCGTTGAGCCAGAGGTACACGGGCTCCTTGGCCTGGCCGGTGAAGACGATGGCGTCGGCGCCGGCCGCCCGCATCTCGGCGGGGAAGAAGCCGCCGCACTGGCTGTCGCCGATGGCGCCCGTGAGCGGCGAGCGCGCGCACG